>DATKMQ010000067.1 GCA_035541755.1 Syntrophorhabdaceae bacterium | reverse complement strand
TGCCGGTTTTCGGGTACCTGATTTTCAGGTCTTTTATAATACCCTTGATCGCAGCCACCTCTTCATCCTCTGTGACGATAGCGAGAACATTATTTCTTCCGGGCCAGAAATGGGTGCCGAGTTTCGGTTCCGTTTCATTGCCTTCTCCGAACGTTTCCTTCCATTTTGTATATCCCTTGACGTGCGCCTCCTTGAAGGCAGACATCATCACCTCATCGAACGCGTCGCTATAGACTATTATAAGCATTTTCATGTTCCCCACCTTCCTAAAAAGCTTAAGATGAACGCTCTGTGTCGCTCGGTGCTTTTTTGAATATCTTACCCTGAAGCGCATCAAAAAGGTCGTAGGCAACGGGAACCACTACGAGCGTGAGAAGAAGAGATGTGAGCAGCCCGCCGATAACGGCAATGGCCATGGGTGAGCGTGACTCGGCCCCTTCGCCGATACCGACGGCGATCGGCATCATGCCCATGATCATGGCAAACGTTGTCATGAGTATCGGTCTTAACCTCACCGGTCCCGCCTCCAGTATGGCATCCCTTCTGGAAAGCCCTCTTCCCCTCAGAACATTTGTGTAGTCTATGAGAAGAATGGCGTTCTTTTTGACGAGACCCATGAGCAGGATGAGACCGATAAAGCTGTATATGTTTAGAGTCTTTCCAAATATGAAGAGTGCGCCAAAGGCCCCCACGAACGAAAAAAGCATGGACAAAAGCACGGTGACAGGATGTATAAAGCTCTCGAACTGGGCCGCAAGTACCATGTATGCCATGATAATACCGAGCATTGCTGCAAACAGGAGGTTACGGAAGGATTCGGCCATGATATCGGCCTGTCCTTTATAACTGCCGCCATAGCCGGCGGTCAGAACGCCGGAGGATATTTTGTCGAGCTCGTTCTTTGCCTGGCCGAGGGGTTTTCCTTCGAGGTTTGCAAAGATTGTCCCGGCCCTTTGCCTATCCACCCTGTTGATGACACTCGAACCACCAGCTTCCTGGAGGGTGATCAGATTTGAAAGGCGTACGAGACGCCCGTCCTTTGCCCTCACGTAGATTTTACCGATATCATCGGGGTTTGTCCTATCTTCAGGATTGAGCCTCACCCTCACGTCATAACGTCTTCCCTTTGTTTCGTCTTTGAATTTGGTTATATCCACTTCCCCGCTAATCAAGAGATTGATCGTCTGCGCGATGGCGGAAACATCGACCCCGAGATCCGCCGCTTTGTCACGGTCGATGAAGACACGTATCTCCGGTTTACCCGTCTCGAGGTTCGTATCCACGTCAACAATACCGGATACTTTTGAAAACCGGTCCATGATCTCCTTGGTATATTTCTGGAGGTCGCTCAAATCCCTGCCACGGATGCTGTACTGGATGCCGACCTGCCTCTGCCCGCCTCCCAGCATGGAAGCGTCTTCCACGGAAGCCTTGAGTCCCGGTACTGCCCGTAACGACCTGCGAATCTCAGCCTTTATCTGGTTCTGGCTCCTGGAGCGTTTTGATTTGGGCACCAAATTTACCATCATGTTGGCTTTGTTTATCTCTTCGGTGCGGCCGCCGCCCTGATAGAAGAGGATAGTCGTTACCTCCGGGATTCTCCGTACGATTTCATCCGCCTTCTGACACATACGGTCAACCTCGTCTACCGAGTAATCGATAGGTGTAATCAGGCGGATAACGAAGCGGCTCTGGTCCTCCGAAGGGTTCATTTCCGTCCCGATAAAATTCGCCAGAACAATACTTCCCACAAAGATGCCTGCGGCCATGCCAATCACTTTTATCTTGTGATCGAGGGCCCACAGGAGAACACCCTTATATCGCTCCTCGAGCTTCTCATAGGCATATTCCAGCTTGTCCGAAGCAAGTTGCAGGAATTCATAGTACCTCACACGATGGAGAAGCCTCTTGAGCCTGTTATCCTGAGTACTTGTCGGAGCGGACCCCTGACCGCTCGGGTTATGCGGTTTGAGGAATAACGAGGACAGCATCGGGGTGAGCGTGAACGAAACGAACCACGATACCATAACCGCAAAAACAACGGTCAAACCGAATTGAAAGAAGAACCTTCCGATTATCCCTTTCATAAAGGCGACCGGGATAAAAATCACGATAATGGCGAGTGTGGTGGCAGAAACTGCAAGGCCTATCTCGGACGTGGCGAAGAAGGCCGCCTCTCTGGCGCTCATGCCATCCTCCATGTGTCTATGAATGTTCTCGATGACGATGATGGCGTCATCGATGAGGATGCCTATGGAAAGCGAAAGGGCAAGCATGGACATATTGTTGAAGGTAAAATTGAAGGCGTTCATAATCGCGAAGGTCGAGATGACCGAAGTGGGGATGGCGAGCGCGCTGATTATAGTGGTTCTTGCATTCTTGAGAAAGAGAAGCACGGCAAAGATTGCGAAGAAGCCCCCATAGAAAAGATGATGCTGGACTTCGCTGATGGAACGTTTGATGAAGTCCGACTGGTCGAACCCTATAGCCAGGTTCATGCCGTCCGGCAGGGTCTTTCCGATATTGATCAGTTCTTTCTTTACTCTGTCCACGACCTCGACCGTATTAGTTCCCGATTGTTTCTGTATCCCCAGACTCACCGAGCTCACGCCGTTGTACCGGGAGATGCTGCGCCTCTCATCCATTCCGTCTTCGGCCCGGCCCACGTCGCGTATCCTTACCACGGCCCCTTTATAACTGCCGACCACCATGTCGTTGAACTGTTGTATGGTGGGGAATTCACCCTTCACTTTAATCGAATACTCCTTGGTGTCGCTCTCGATTCTTCCGCCGGGGAGTTCAACATTCTGGCTTTTCAAGGCAGCCAGCACGTCCTGCGCCGTAACGCCGTAAGAATTCAATTTGCCGTTGTCGAGCCAGACTCTTGCCTGTCGGAGCCTCAGTCCGTACACGCGCACCGCGCCCACCCCGTTTATTTTTTCAAGCTGGTCCGTGAGCACTTCGTCTACATACGTCGAAAGATCCCTGACCGACTTCTTGCCGTAGAGGGCAAGATTCATGACCGGCGTGGCATCGGGATCAACCTTTTCAATGATTGGCTCATCGATATCATCGGGCAGTTTGGCCCTGATAATAGCAACCTTCTCGCGCACATCCTGAACCGCCATGTCGATATCACGTTCGAGCACAAATTCAATGGTAACGATGGACGCCCCCTCGGTGCTCGTTGATGTTATGGTTTTCACCCCGTTGATGGTGTTGACGGCCTCTTCGATCTTGTCGGTCACGTCGATGTCCATGATTTCGGAGCTCGCGCCCTTCAGGTGAGTTGTAATGCTGACGATAGGGAGATCGACTTTGGGGAAAAGGTCGACGCCGATATTAGGGTAGCTCACGGCCCCGAGTACAACAAGAACGAGAATAAGCATGGTGGCAAACACAGGTCTCTTTATGGATGTATCTGATAACCACATAAAAGTGTCCTTCCCGTAGGATTAGGCTGGCCGAAAAAACTTAAGGTACCCCGGCGTCACGAAATGGATCATTGCTGCGATTCAACCTTTTCTACCTGTCGATGCTTTTTGAGGGCACAGGCTTGCCCGCCGCTCGTGCGCTCTCTGAATGCTCGCTTCCTCGCGCACTCTCACCTTCCTGTGACTGTCCTTTGCCTTTCTGGATACTCACCCTGGCGCCGTCTGAAAGGTTCTGCTGACCGGCCACGACTACCTGTTCTCCGGCGTTTACTCCCTCTGGAATCTCCATCTCCTCGCCGTATTTATTGCCCAGTATTACAAACCTCTCCCTTGCTCTTTCCCCTTCCGCCACGAAAACGCGGGTCTTATCGGCTTCGTAGAGGATTGCCGTCACCGGTATCACGACAGTGTCTTTGGGCTCACCGGTATACAGAACAACCCGCGCGAAAAGACCTGGTTTCAATATACCCGCCTGATCCGGTATCAACGCTTCGATAAGGAGCGTTCTGGTTTTTTCTTCGAGACTGGGAAAGACTATACTCACTTTGCCCCTGAACTCTCTGTCAGGAAAAGAATCAACTTTTAAAACCACATCCTGTCCGACCTTCATCTTTCCCACATCGAGTTCGGACACGGAAAAACGCAGTTTCAACGGACTCGGCTGGATGAGGCTGAAAAGCCTGGTGCCGTTTTTTACGAAATCGCCCCGCGAGACCGTCTTTTCTTTCACTCTTGACGCGAGAGGCGCATATATTTTGGTTTTTTCAAGCTTCTGGTCCGCGATTGAAAGGGCTGCCTTGGCCCGGTCAACATCGGATTCAGCGAGCGTCAAACGCGTGGACACATCGTCAAATTGCTGCTTTGTGACAAGCTCTTCTTTATAGAGGGCCTCTTTCCGGGCAAATTCGATCTTCGCATTGGCAAAAGACGCCTCTGCCTGTTTAAGCGCGGCTTTTGCGCTCACCACACCCTGGCTGTATTCCACGTCATCGATGGTGGCAAGGAGCGTCCCTTTTGAAACTACGGCGCCCTCATCCACTCTCACCGTTTTAATGATGCCATCGATTTCTGCACCTATGGAAACTTCTTCAAAAGGATTAAGGGTGCCGGTCGCCTCAATGAAAGGCCGTAGCTTCTTCGTTTGCGCAGCCTGGACTGAAATATTCGTAACCTTCTCAGCCCTGACCTCCTTCTTCTTGCAGCCGCTTTCAAACGCAAGGGCTAAGACTAAGAGCGTGAGGCATGCGGCTTGTAGACATCGTACCGTTTTTTTCATGGTGTCGCGGTCTCCCTGGCTATCTTGAAATGAGTGCGTTTTCTTCACCAGTTACTGGGCCGTATTCTGTTTCGCGTATTCCCCTGCTATTGATTTAAGGAGGGTACCGGTGACCCGTTTGAGTTTTGTAATCGATTGCTGATAATTGTACAAAGCCTGTATTAACTGTGTCTGTGCTGTGACGAGCACGGTGTTTGCGTCCATGACATCGATGCTCTGTGCAAGGCCGAAATCAAACTGTTTGGAAACCGCGTTATAATTGTCCGAGGCAAAGGCGTACTGGTCCCCCAAAGACTTGAGGATACCTTTTTGTGTGATATAATCGAGATACGCGTTCTCCACATCCACGGCTATCGTCTTCTTCAGATCTATGAGGGCGTATTGTGCCTGCCTTTCCCGGGCCAACGCCTCCTGTATCTCGGCGCGCCGGAGACCCCCTTCAAAGAAAGGGAAATTGAGACGAACCGCGCCATAGAAATTTTCCCGGATGAGGTTCGGCGTTTCCGGGGTTTGGTAATTGTAGATGTAGGCGCCTTCCAGTGATAACGTCGGCCAATCGGCTCCCCGTGCGAACCGGACTTGCTCGGTGGCGATGTTCTTCTGTATGGTGAGCGATTTCACCTCGGCACGCTCCTTCGAGGCAAGATCCTTTAAACAGTCGAGTGACAACGATGCGCAATCTACAACAACCGGTTCCCTGCTTTCTTCCCTCACGCTGCTTAACTCTGAAAATCCTGATTTGTAGACGTCGTAGATATCGAAATCCTCCTCGATCCCCACGGTTCTTTGCAAAACCGTTTTTGCCGATTTGAGCAAGTTAACTGCCCTGATCAAATCGGACTGAGCGCCGGAGAGCTCAGCTTCGGCCCTTAACAGGGCGGTTTTGGTCACTTCCCCTATTGTCAACCTGGTTTGAGCCGCCTCACGGTATTTCTGCAATCTGTCCACGTTCTGTTGTGAGATTTCCACAAACTTGCGTGCCTTGAGTGTATCGTAGTACGCGCCGGTCACGTTCAATATGTAAGTTTCTCTGGCCGAGAAGAGGTCTTGTCTACTCTTATCAATACTGTCTCGCGAGACTTGAAATGCCGTGATCTCTCTCCCCGCCGTAGACAGAGACTGATCGAGACGCACGCTCCAGTAGGAGGATTGCGCCGGCTGTATCAGGACGTTCGTATCCGAAGTTACTATGTTCTTATTACTCGTCGCACTACCAACCCCTGAAAGCCTCGGGAAGAGCGCAGACATTGCCCTATCCTTCTCTTTCTGCGATATAAAGAGGTCTTCCTCTGAAATCTTTATTCTTTCCGAACGTTCAAGAGCAATACGGTACAGGTCCTCAAGCGTATATTCCACGGCCGAAGCGCTCGTGCACAGACCGAGGATCATAATAGCTGCACAGATAAACCCTGTTTTCGTGGCATTCTTTCTGAGAAATGTTCCGCTTTTATGGCTCATCTCTTGTTAAAAGGCCCTCCATAAGAAGTCCGGTACACGCCTCAGCCGAAAAAAGATTATCGGGATCGACTATCATGGAAAGAAAGAAACCGCGCAATACACCCATGACGATTTTGGCCTGTTCCCTGGGGTTGCATTTAGAAAAATAGCCCGATTCCATGCCCTCTCGAATAATCGCCTCGATAAACCTTCTCTGCGTTACGAAGAAATCTTTCTTAAGTTCAATCCCGAAGGCAAATCCCCTGCTCACGGTGTTCGCGAGAATCAGTTCCTTATGTTTCTTTGTATATTCGATACAGATCCTTATGTACGTCCGTATAGCCTGTACCGGATCCGCTGAGTTGCTGATGGCTGCTTTGAGCTCTTTTAGGAGCCCGTCGAATTGCAGTTTCATCATGGTAAGGCCAAGCTCTTCTTTGTTCTTGAAATGAAGATAAAGCCCCCCGACGCTCATATCCGCTTTTTGTGCAATCATCCTCATGCTCGATCCCTCGTACCCGTTTTCAGAAAACAATTTACGGGCAACATCGAGGATGATTCGTTTCGTATCTTCCCCTGAACGTTTGTTCATGTGAACTGGTGTTCAATGTAACTGATTTGTTATATAGTGTCAACAGAAATAAATCGGTGAAATCTCTTATACTGCAAGGGCAAGCGCCAACCGGTAAGCGACCGTGGCCAAGGCGTATGAAAGCACAAGCATAAAAGCGAACGAGGCCAAAGACCATCTGGTGCTCCCCATCTCCTGCTTCATGACGGTGATCGTGGGGACACAGGGAATAAAGAGCATGAGGATGACGAGAAAGGAGACAGCCGATGCATGGCTTATAGCGTGCGACAGAACGCTTATCAAGCCCTGATCGCCCACGTTGTAAAGCACTCCAAGCGTGGCTATGGAATTTTCCTTGGCGATGACACTTGACAGCAAGGCTACCATCATCCTCCAATCAAGCCCGATGGGAACGCCGATAGGCGCAAGCAGTCGACCGATCCATGCAAGCATGCTTTGCTCAATTGTCCCACCGGGAATGTTGGACATGATCCATAACACGATGGAACA
>DATKMQ010000066.1 GCA_035541755.1 Syntrophorhabdaceae bacterium | reverse complement strand
CCTGGATGCTTACGGTAATATCCCCATTATCCAACTCTTTTAAGATATCAAGAAACTTTCTTCCGTGGACTACTATCTTTCTTTCTTCCTCTGCTTTGCAGTCTATATACGTGATGGCACTTATCTCGAGATCCGTGGAGTAGACAATCGCCCTCTGTTTTCCGAAGGCAATAAGTATGTTGGAGAGTATGGGCATAAGAGATCTTTTTTCTGTAATGCTTACCACTTTAGAGACTGGTTGCAAAATAACATTTCTATCTACTATTATTTGCATATATAAACTCCTTCTTAAACATAAGTGCTGTGAAAATGTGGAAAGCACTATAAGTTCCCGTGATCAAAAAGGGAACGCAAAACAACACCTGTTTATAATCAAGAGCTATTTGTGTACTCATGTTGATTTTAGCCTTTGTTCTATTTTTTCAACAGAGTTTTTCAACTCTTTTTTTTCCTTCATAGCGGCTTCGATTTTCTTCACGGAGTGGATGATGGTGGCATGATCTTTACCGCCGAGCTTCTCTCCTATACTGACGAGCGAAAGATCGGTCAGTTTTCTGGAAAGGTAGACAAGGACCTGGCGAGGTACAAGCACGGACCGGACCCTCTTCTCGGACTTAATGTCCGTTGCGCTCACAGCAAAATGTGCACAGACCTCCTTAAGTATCATGTCAAAGGTTATTTCTTTGACTTTTTCTTTTATAATGTGACTCATAATGTCTTTCACTAATTCGATAGAGACCGGTTCTGCCTTAAGAGAAGCATAAGCCCCAACCCGAATCAGCGTTCCCTCCAGGGAACGAACACTATCCTCGGAGTTGGAAGCAATAAAAAAAGCGACATCCAGAGGCAGTGCTATCTTTTCGCTTTCCGCCTTCTTGTTAAGTATGGCGACTTTAGTCTCCAGGTCCGGGGATTGTATGTCTGCCACGAGGCCCCACTCAAACCTGGATTTCAAGCGCTCCTCAAAATTTTCAATATCCCTCGGAAATTTGTCGCTTGTCACGACTATCTGTTTCATATTGTCATAGAGGGCGTTGAAGGTATGAAAGAATTCCGCCATAGTCCTCTCTTTTCCCGCGATGAATTGGATATCATCAATAAGCAGGATATCCATCTTTCTGAATCGGTTTCTGAAGTCGTCCATCTTTTCGAAGCGTATGGAGTTAATAAGCTCGTTCGTAAACGTTTCGGCGGTTATATAGCAAATGCGGTCCGGGTTGACATTCCCATGGCCGAGCACAAAATTACCGATCGCGTTGAGCAGGTGAGTTTTGCCGAGACCGACCCCTCCGTATATGAAGAGCGGATTATAGGTCTTACCGGGGTTCGTTGCTACAGCGAGACAGGCCGCGTTGGCGAACTGGTTGCTCGAACCGACCACGAAAGTTTCAAACACATACTTAGGGTTGAACTGGTTGTAGGCCGCGCTCTTGCGCACAAGCACATTCTTCTTCTCCAATCTTTTTTCTGCCGAACCATTCTCTTTGTTCAGTATGTACTCTATCTTCACGCTTTGGCTGGCCGTGTCTTTAAGAAGCGTAAGAAGCAGGGGCTCGAAATTTTCAACGATCCAATCCTTAAAAAACGCATTTGGAACAACAACAAAACACGTATTGTTTTTGTAATCGAGGAGCGTAAGGGGCTCTATCCACGTTTTGTAGCTGTCCTCGCTTATAACGGTGGCGATCTTCGGCTTTATTTGTGAAAGGATATCAAGCATGTTTCAAAAACATCAACAATTTTTTCACATATGTGGAAAACTTAACGCGTCCTTGATAGGTTTAAAAAACGATAATAATATAACGGGCAAAATATTTCAATAGTTTTTTGCTGAACGAACAGCATAAGTCTAACGGAGAAAAACAAAGAAGTCAATACAATATGACACACCCGAGGGCAAGGCGCTATTGCCCGAAAGCCCAAATTCGGTTACAATAGAGTCCCATGAAAAAACCGCTTGCAACTACACTTCTAGTCCTCGTTTTTTTCTTTTGCCATACGAGCGCCCACGCAGACGCCCTCACCCAGGGAAAAAAGCGAGCAAGGCAGGAAGACAAGCCCGTAGTCGCCTATTTCTTCAGCCAGCACTGCGTCTACTGCGAACAGATGCAGAAGAATGTGCTCAACGACAGAACCATAGCCGACTCACTGAAAAACGACACGGTGTACGTTCCGGTCGACGTGGACAAACAAGAAGCCACCGCGCTGGCATACCGCGTGCGCGGCACGCCCACAACGCTCGTTCTCGAAAGCACAGGAAAAAGGATAGTTGAAATACCCGGCTATATGTCAAAGGACGATTTTAAGATGCTGCTCGCTTACGTTAAGGGCAGGCACTATAAAATGATGGGGTTTGGAGAGTTCCTGCGCTCTGCGCGCGCCGCCTCAGGAAGATAGCACCCCGCCTTAAGGCACGGCTCTGTATCCTACAAGCCTTCTTCGCCAGTAGGCAGAATCAACGTGGTCTACGACCACGCCCCGGGACTTGGAGGCGTGAACAAACTCGTTTTTCGTCACCATAATGCCGATGTGTAAGTCTTTTCCTATTTTGAAGAGAACGAGATCCGCCGGTCGCACACCGTCAGGCGCAACCTCGTAACACGCGTTGCCCTGATCCTCGGCGCCGAGCGGCAGGAAGATGCCGGACTGTTTATAGGCGTAGTACACGAGCCCGCTGCAGTCAAAGAAATCGGGCCCCTTGGCCCCGCTTCTATATGGCTTACCCTGCATAGCGAGAGCCGTGCGCACAACGTCAGCCCTTGTCGAGCTCGGCGCCTCATAGAGAAGAATCTTTCTCGGGGCGCACGCCGCCAGACAAAGAACCAGGAACACAAGGAAAAGCCCCCGCAGTTGACGATCGCTAAACATGGTTCTCTATGGCTAAGATCGCATCAAGGAAACCGCTAACCGATTTTGCCCGGCCGGACCCCCGCGACCGGTGACCACCCGAAAGATTGAGCGCAAGCGCCACCTCTTCAAACATGGCGTCGTCACCATCACCATCACCAATGGCCGCGGCCTCGCCGGGCGCACGCCCGAGATCTCTGAGAACGTCTTTCACGAGAGACCCCTTACGATCATACTCTACGCATATTTTCGCCTCGCCCGTTAGAGAACTTCCATCATTCGTGAGTTCGTTTGAAAAAGCCATGTCCACACCCAGATCGTCTTTCACGTGGTTCACGAGAACAGAGAGCCCGGTTGATATGATGACCGTAAAGATGCCTAACCTCTTAAGGGTTGCCATACCATCACGCACGCCCTCCCGGTAAGGAATCTGGCGCACCATTTCGTGGATCCTGGACAGCGGCAAGCCCCTCCAGAGAAGGGCGTCCCTTCGGCAAAACTCATAGTAGTCTATCTTGCCGGCGCGGAAGAGCGCCTGGTACGCGTCGGCGTTTTCCGTCCAGAGATTGAGGCTGCGGTGCAGATACTCCCAACTGCTCCTTATGGTAGTCAGGGTGCCGTCACAGTCGAGAAAGACAACCTTTATGGGCATGCTCCTTATATATCACCAAGGGATAAAAAAATCTATTCCACAATACGTCTCATGAATTATACTATAGTAAGATCCGTTTGGGCCGGCAGGGCTTCGCGCCCAGTGAGGCGGCCCGGCCGAGACTTTACACACCGAGGATGAGCAAGAGATGATCATCGAGTGGAACCCCGAGAGACCGAGAAAGAAGGTCACTGAGTTGATCCTTAAGACGCTCAACGAGGGCGGTATCATTGCCTATCCTACGGACACATACTACGGAATGGGGTGTGATCTATTCAACATAAAAGCCATAAAGAGGCTCTATGCCATCAAAAGGCTGGACGACAGAAGGGCCTTAAGCATAATCTGCAGAGACTTAAAAGATGTGAGCGAATATGCTGTGATGAGCGATTTTTCTTTCGAGGTCTTAAAGAGGCACTTGCCGGGCCCTTACACGTTTGTGCTCAAGGCAAGAAAGATCATACCCAAGCTCCTTATGACGGACAGAAAAGAGGTGGGCGTGAGAATCCCAGCGCACCCGGTACCCGTTGCCATAGCAGGACTCATGCAAAGACCCGTGATCAACACGAGCGCCAAGGTTTCAAAGGAAGAGCCGCTCACAGATCCACGACACATAGAGAAGCTCTTTCGGGGCTCGGTGGATGTCGTTATTGACGGAGGCATCGTGATAAGCGAACCATCCACGGTGGTGCGCCTTGTAAATGAGGAGGCCGAGCTGTTGCGGCAAGGGAAGGGCGCTTTTTCGTAGGCCGATCCGGTTCGGAGGCTCGCTAATTCACAACCGGTATGGCGCTCTTGCACCCCAGAACGGGGGCGAGAAAAGCGACCCTATGTACGAAGCCTGCGGTGATTTGCGGGTAGCCCCGGGAGATAAGCTGTGGCGAGCGACATTTACAAAAGCTATTCGAATTACCCCCTTCACGCTAAGATCGGCAAGATAATAAGCGCCCACTCACAAAACACAAGGGATGTTCGAGATGTGGTGAAAAACGAGATTCCATGGGATACGATACAGAGCATGGCTGATTTGGGTTGCGGATACGGCTGGTTTGAGCAGGGGCTCACAAGTTCGTTTGATCTTATCGTGGGCGTGGACTGTCTCGCCGAGAACGGTCCACCCTTCATCGAGTCTGCCAAAACGCACTCCGAAAACGTTTTGTTTAAGAGGGTAGACCTCCCGGCGGTACTTGAGTTTCCTTCGGGGAGTTTCGATCTTGTTGTGTGTGCGTATTCCCTCTATTTCTTTCCGGAGGCCTTGCCGGAGATAGAAAGGCTTCTTCAGGAGGACGGGGTCTTTGTTGCCATAACCCACAGCAATCGTATGCTTCAGGAAGGGGAAGAATACTTCGATTTCAAGAACTTGAAGAAGATCGTGGAGCGTTTTTCTGCGGAGAACGGAGTGGCGATTCTCGGCCGGTATTTTCGCCGAATAACAGAGATCGACTACAAGAATAGCTTGATCTTTCGCAAAGGCGAGGAACAGGATTTGGCTCAATACATCGATTTTAAAGGAGAACTGATCGCCCAAGACGTAGATCCGGATAGGGTGAAGACGACCATGATAGAAGAGTTGGCAACAAAAGGCGAGGTGCGCCTGAATAAAGACGATCGAATTTTCCTGGCGAGAAAATGAGACAAAAGCTGTTTTGTAACTTCTGCGGCAAAAGACTTGCCTTCCGTGTGTTAGAGGGCAGGCAGAGACAGCACTGCGAAGGCTGCGGAGAAACCTATTATGAGAACCCGCTCCCTGTTGCATCGGTAATCGTTTCGAACAGGGATAGAGAGATACTTCTCGTGAAAAGGGCAAAGGAGCCTTATCAGGGGATGTGGTGCCTGCCCGTCGGCTTCGCGGAGGTGGGTGAAAGCATAGAAGACGCAGCGCTCAGGGAACTGAGAGAGGAGACCGGCGTTCAAGGGAAGATCGCGCAGCTCGTGGATGTGGACTCCCACACGAACCCGGTCTATGGAGAACTTCTCATCGTCACATTTGAAGCGGAGAACGTGGGGGGCGTTCATGCGGCCGGAGACGATGCATCGGAGTGCAGATATTTCCCCACCATGAGCCTGCCTAAGCTTGCCTTTGATTCCCAGGAGAAGGCCGTTCAGAAGTACGTAGAGCTGAAACGGGACCTATGGAGCATCCGTGACTCCTTTGAAACCTTTGTGGAGAGCGCCTTCAGAGACAGGGTCGGCCACGCCGAAGACTTGCTTTCCGATGTGCTCGTGCAAGCCGTGGAAGAGAATTCCGAGAAAATCGTTGGCCTGTGGCTTGACGATATAAAGACCAATCCATCGACAAAGTCATATCACGGCCTTAACCGCGAAGAGCTTGCGGCGAGGGCGACGTACATCATGAGCCAATTCAAATCGTGGTTGAAAGGAGAGAAGAGCGAAAGCGAGCTCAAGGCCTTCTATCACGATCTGGGCAAGAGACGCCGGCAGGATACGGTGCAGCCGGAGGACCTCGTAAGCTCTTTAAGCCTGCTCAAGAAGCACGTCTGGATGTTTACCCACTCCTTCGGCGTATGGGAGAGGGCCGTGGACATCTATCGGATGTTTGAGCTTGGAGAGCGGCTCGTCTATTTCTTTGACAGGGCAGCCTATTATACGGTTCAAGGGTATAGATCGTTGCCGGACGAGAATCCCGCGAGCCGTGAATGAGCTGAAACAACCGCCTTGACTTGAAACACCGCGTTGAGATAACATGAGATACATTTTTGGGGGTGCTTGTGCAACGGCTAAAAAGGCTTTGGCCTGGAATAGTATACGCTCTTTTTCTTATAGCTCTGGTGACGCCCGGTGTTTCAGCCGAGAATAAGCCGCCGGATACACTGGTACTCAAGGTAGAGGGCGCGAAGCTGCCTCCCGTGCGCTTTTCACACACCACCCACACCCGCGACGCAGGAAGGGATTGCGTGGTCTGTCACCATAAGGATAAAGACCCGAAAGACCCGGGGAAATGTGAAACATGCCATATGTTGAAGGAAGTAAAGGAGGGGGCACCACCCCTAAGAGACGCATTTCACGGAAAGTGTCAGGCCTGCCACAAGGAGGTCTCTGCCAAAGGAATAAGCGCGCCGACTAAGTGCAATGATTGCCACAAAAAATAATCCCGAAACAAGCAAAGACGGCGTAGGCGCCCCCCTTTTACATGGCATATATCGGAAGGCGAGCTCTATCGGCTTTTCCATCACAGTTTTATCGCTGATTGCGGCCGCATCTATCGTGGGTACGCTCATAGAACAGGGCGCAACAGAGGAGGAGTATCTAAGTTATTACACGGAAGGCGTGTACAGGGTCGTGAGGCTGTTGGGCTTGGACGATGTGTACCATTCCTTCTGGTTTTATACGCTGCTCGCGCTCTTTGCCCTAAACCTGATCCTGTGCACACGAGAGCGCTTCACCCGTTTTGTCCGGGAAAGGCGGGGAGACCTTAGGCTCAAGGCCGACCGACTCGAGGCCATGGAATTGAGCTTCACCGTGCCCGAACAGAGAAGCACAGAGGTGATGAGGAATATAAAGAGAGCTTACCGGACTCTTAGCGAAGACGATCTTCGCGGCGCTTACGAAAAGGGGGTTCTCGCACGGCTCTCAGTTTTCATCATTCACGGAAGCATCCTTGTTATTCTTGCGGGGGGCCTAATCGGACACGTTTTTGGGTTTCGCGCATCCCTTGCCTTGAGGATTGGAGAGGTGCGGGACCGGGCGATAACGAGAGATGCGGGCGAGAAAGAGATACCGCTTGGGTTTGCCATAAGATGCAAGGACTTTAAGGTAAACCTTTACCCGAACGGCACACCGAAAGAATACGTGACCACCGTGGAGATTCTAGGGAGGCAGAAGGTGGAAGGCGAACAGATGATCCGTGTGAACGATCCCCTGACGTACAATGGAATGCGCTTCTACCAATCGAGCTACGGGGCAGCCGCCTCTTGCCTGTTTAACGTGGGTGGAGAAAGAGTAGAAGCCCGACAGGACGAGGTGATTCAAAAAGAAAATCTCGTATTTAAAGTGGTGAGGTACGAAGAGAAGGTCCACGGTTTCGGCCCCGGGGTTGAGGTCGCCTACTTATCTCGGGATGAGCAAAGAACCACATGGTTCTTGTTGAACGTGCAGAAGATGAAGGCGCAGTTATTAAATGGCGTCGCTATCGAACTGGAAAAGATCAAACAAGAGCCCTTTACGGTTCTCGAGGTGGTCCGCGACCCTGGCGTGTATCTGGTTTGGATGGGCTTTGCCCTGCTCATCGTTGGCCTCTTTGTTAATTTTTTCGGTTACTACCGGCGGATCTACGTAGCGAGGATTAAGGATGGGATTGTGGTTGCCGGGTATGCCGCGAAGAACAGAGAAGCCTTCGAGAAGGAATTTGAGAGGCTCAAAGAGGTGACAGATGCCGGCACACCATAAGATACTCGGTATCGTCACCATGCTCTATCTCGCACTTTTCTTTCTGCATGTCCTCTATTTTGCCTTGAGGAAAGAAAAGATTCTGTCGGTGGTGTGGATCCTCTTTTATATCACCTTCACCTTGCACACGGTCGGCATACTTTTGCGCTGGCTGGAGTCGTACAGGTTGGGCATCGGCCATGCACCTCTGTCAAACTTCTACGAGTCGCTCATATTCTACGCATGGAGCGTAACCGGGCTTTTGATCGTGATGAAAAAAAGGATTGGCATTCCTGCCATAACGTGTCTTGGCTCTACGGCGGCACTCGTCCTGATGGGGTTTGCGTCTCTATCGCCGACAGTGGAAAGAAGCATTGAGCCGCTCGTGCCGGCCTTGCAGAGCAATTGGTTACATATTCACGTGATGACCTGCTTTGTAGCGTACGCAGCCTTTGCCGTGGCCTCAATGGCAAGCATATTGCGCGTGGCGGGCATGGGTCGATTTGCGCCCTCGGCTGAAAGACTCGATGAAATTAACTATAAAAGCATAATTATTGGCTTTCCCATGCTGACTTCTGGTATACTTACGGGTGCGGTATGGGCACACTACGCATGGGGTTCTTACTGGAGTTGGGACCCCAAAGAGACGTGGTCGCTCATTACCTGGATTGTATACGCCCTGTTTCTCCACGTGAGGCTTAAGGGGGTCAGGGGCAAGAAGAGCGCAATTCTATCGATCGTGGGATTTGCGAGCGTTCTCGTCACATATTTTGTGGTAAATTTCATATTATCGGGATTACACAGTTACGCCAGATGAAAAAGAAGACCACGAAAAGCCTGGTAGTGTTCGGAAACGGCATAAACTGCGAGCAGGAGACCGCCTACGCGAACAAGCTCGCGGGATTTCGCGCCGAGCTTATGCACATCGACGAGATGACAGAGAACCCCAAGAGAATCCGCGGGTACGGATTGATCAATTTTCCCGGTGGGTTTCTTGACGGCGACGACCTTGGCTCGGCCAAGGCCCAGGCCGTGAAATGGAAGTACCGTACTATGGAGGGCTCCAAAGAAAGGTTTCTTGATGAGCTTACCAAGTTCGTTGCGTCAGGGGGGCTTATCATAGGGATATGTAACGGGTTCCAGCTCCTGGTGAAGACCGGCCTGTTGCCGGCGCTCGCCGGGGAGTACGGAAAACAGACAACGACACTCACGGCAAATGATTCGGGTCGATTCGAGGACCGATGGGTTTGCCTTAAGGTCAATCGATTTTCTCATTGCATATTTACCAGGGATATGGATACAATTTACCTTCCTGTGCGTCACGGAGAGGGGAAGTGTGTGGTCGACACCCCTGACAGCAGGAGGGAACTGAACGAGAAGGGCCACGTGGTCATGCAGTACGCTGATGAATCGGGCGCCGTAAGCGACGCTTACCCATATAATCCGAACGGCTCTACAGATGCCATTGCCGCGCTTACCGATCCCACGGGTAGAGTCTTCGGGCTTATGCCGCACCCCGAGGCCTTCGTCCACTATACGCAACACCCGAGATGGACGAGAGAGGCGCTTAACGCTGAAGGGGATGGCTTGAAGATTTTCAGGAACGCGTACCGGTACATTGTAGAAAATCAATGAGGAGGAACTTGTATGAATAAGATGGATATTATCAATAAGCTCGCTTCCGATATAAACGTAAACCAAAAGATCGCGAAAATAGCCGTAGACACGATCATAGACAGCGTAAAGAACGCCATTACAAAGAACGAACGCGTTGAAATACGGGGTTTCGGAAGTTTCACGCTGAGGGAGTATAAGGCGTACAAGGGAAGAAACCCGAAAAGCGGCGAAACAGTCAACGTGGAGCCGAAGAAACTACCCTACTTTAAGGTTGGAAAAGAACTCAAAGAGATGGTCTGGAAAGAAGATCCGGGCAAATAATCCTTCAGAAGTGTCCCCAGTAGGGAATTAAAGTCCGTTTCAAAGCGGTTGCCGTCTGAACAATCGCGGGCGAAGGTTGAGCCTTCTTTTCGTATGGATAGAGCGGTTTGCCCATCAGTTCGGCAATGACAGCCCTGACAGAGCTCGCAAGCCCCCGTAAATCATAACCCCCTTCAAGCGCAAAGAGCGCCTGGCCGTTGCAATGTTTCTTTGCAATATCGAGGAGTATCCTTGTCATGGCCGCGAAACCGGTCTCGGTAACGGCCATACCTCCCAGGGGGTCGTCGTAGTACGTGTCGAATCCGGCGGAGACGAGCACCATTTCCGGCTTATACATTTCCGAAACGGGTACGAGAACGTCCTTGAAGGCATAGATATAATCTTCATCGCCCATGCCGCCCGACATGGGCACATTGATGGTGTATCCCCTGCCGTCGCCTTCCCCGACCTCATCGAGAGAGCCCGTGCCGGGGTAGTAGGGATACTGGTGTGTTGAAAAATAGAGCACGGTTCTGTCCTGATAAAAGGTGTGCTGGGTGCCGTTTCCGTGGTGGAGGTCGAAGTCTACGAGAAGAATGTTTTTGAGCCCGTACTTGTTCTCCAGGTATTTGGCGGCGATGGCGATGTTGTTGAAGATGCAGAAACCCATTGCATGGGATCGCTCGGCATGGTGACCGGGGGGCCTGACAAGCGCAAACCCGGTATCCACTTCGGACGATTGGATCGCATCGGCGAGCTGTAAAAGGCCACCCACGGCCATTAAGGCCGCCTCATAAGTTTTGGGTGAGGACACGGTGTCCGGATCCAGATGGTGCATGGGTTTGCCGCCCGCCCGGGCGATGGACTCGATATAGGGGAGGTCATGCACGAGGGCGATCTCCTCGGGGGTTGCCATCCTCGGGGACACGTACGCCAAGCCTTGCTGGTCAAGGGTTTCGAGCATAGCGTAGACGTGTTCTAGTCTCTTAGGGCTCTCAGGATGATACTCATCGGTGAGGTGCTTCAAGTATATGGGGTGCTTAACGATCCCGACAGTCATGGCGGCCTCCTCGCCCCGAGAGGATAGTAGTTTTTGGTGCAAAAAGCAAGCAGGGCAAATCCGGGGCACGTGTTTCACGTGGAACAGGGTGGGCGGCCTTAAGGGCCCTCATAGATGAGATAGGGGGCTCTTCAGAGAGAAGCCTGTCTTCTGTCGATGCTGTAACAACTGCCTGCGGCGTGTTTGGCATGACTCTTCATCTCTGAGGCGACCTGGGTGATCTCGCCGTAGTGGGTAAAGGTACGGCCATCATTTGTGGTGATACCTATGGAGATGGCCACCATGGGAAACTTCCGAACGTTACCCTGACGATCCGGCGTTTCGATATGGCCCCGCTCCCTGTCTTCCGGGTCATACAGGGTGGGGAGGATCTTATCGAATGCGTCGATGATCTCCCGGGCAACGTCTTCGACCAGCGCAACATTCATAATGAAAACAAAATCATCGCCCCCGATATGTCCGATGAAGCTCTGTTGCTGTTGTTTATTTTTCACGATATTGAGGATCAGTCTACCGGTAATCCGTATTACTTCGTCGCCGCGGGTAAAGCCATAGTAGTCGTTAAATGGCTTGAAATGGTCAAGGTCAGCGTAGGCCAGAGCGAAACTCTCGTGCGCCTCAATGCGCGCTTGAATTTCTCTGTTGATAGAGATGTTGCCGGGGAGTTTTGTGAGCGGATTGACCTCTACGGCCCGTTCGGATCTGAGTATAGACAGATCCACGCGTGAGGCCCCCTCCTTCTCGAAAGCAGACTTCTTGAGATAGTCTTCGACAAACAAGGATTCCCATTCTGGGATTTCCTGGTTATCATCAAGCATGATGAGAACCGGTAGCTGACGGAAGATGGGGTCGGCCTTGAGATCATTCAACACATCCACGGTAAGATGGTCTTCTTTGTTGACATCGACGACCACAAGATTTGGTATGGAATTGTAAATGTAATCTATAGCCGAATGGATGTTGCGAAAGAGAAGCACGCTGTATCGGGCCTTCAGTGTGCGCTCCACGATGCTTGAGAGCGCCGCATCCTGCGAAATCACGACAATTGTTCTGCGGTTCATAGAGAGAGATCTTCCGTCATCTGGAAAGAGTCTTCGGCCCCGAGCAGAATCTCCTTTATCTGGGCTTCGGTGAGGGCGAGACGGTCCCACGCCTCGGGGTTTACCGGCATAAGGTAGCGATCTCCGGCAAAGCCAAATCCACGGGCCCTTACCAGGATGTCGGCCAAATGGATAATGGCCGAATCTGTAGGCGCCGTCTTGGCAAGGTGGGGCTTGTGATGGTACTCGATAACGTCGATGAGGTTGCTGGGAAAGCGCCATTTCTGGGCCATCCATGCGCCAACGCTCGAGTGGGTCGTGCTGAAGTAGTTCTTTTCGGTTTCGTAAATGGTAAGACCGTTTTGTTCAGCTTCACTCATAGCCTTCTCGTACTCCTGGGGATACTGGAGGACGAGAAGGACCTTTCCGATATCGTGAAGCAAGCCTTCCACCGAAAGCTCGTCAGGCTCTTTCAGGCCCTTCTTTACGGCTATGAGCCGGGAAAAAATGGCCGTGCCCAGGGAGTGCTCCCAAAGGCCGATCATTGTTTTTTGCATTAGTTCGAACACGGAAACTCCCAGCAGAAGCCCCTTTACCACGGTAAGCCCAAGAAGGATGACCGCCTGGTTAACGGACGAGATCCTCCCGGGAAAGCCGTAGATAGGCGAGTTTACCATTTTGAGGACCTTGGTAGTGAGGGCGGGATCGCTCGAGATGAAGGCGCTGATCTCATTAAGCGAGATCTTGGGGTTTTCGAGCACGCCGAGGAGCTTCTTTAATACCTTGGGGATGGTCGGCAGCGCGTTGATGTTTTCGATCCTCTCCCTGATGGTGCGTACATCGATATTACTCATAGAGGCCCTCTATATGTTCTTTGAGGGCTTTCTTGATGAGATCCATGTGTGGTTCTTTTTCTACGGGACGAAAGCGCTCGTAAAGATCTGAAAGCATAGTCTCCATGGGTATGGCTGGCTTGGTCATGCCCTGGATATAAACGCTGTCAATGCCCATGCCCCTTATTCTGTCGATTAACTCGGCGGTAAGCTCGGTGTTTTCACCGAGGAGCACCATGCCGGCTGCGTTCTGCACGGGTTTTGCCAGCTTCATACCGGTTTCGAGCCTGTCAAGGGATAATTTCGCCACAACAATCCTTTCTGAGATATATATCGGATAAAAATGGAAAAAGATTAAGCAAGGAAAAGTCGTCCACGAGGCTCATTTTATAGCGTTTTTAACCATAACTCAAGCCTGTCGCAGCCCATCCTCAGCCGGTCGAGGTCGTCCGCGTAGGAAAACCGGACATGAGAGGCCGCATGGAATGCGCCGAAATCGTACCCCGGGGTAATAGCAACGTGGGCCGTGAAGAGAGCCCGCTCCACAAAGTCCATGCTGTCGAGTCCCCACTTCTCGATGCCCGCATAGATGTAAAAGGCCCCATCCGGATATACGGGAATAGAGAAACCGAGATCTTTTAAGCGGGGCACGAGAAAATCTCGCCTTTGTTCATAGATTTGGCGCATCTTTTCTATTTCTTCGTGGCTGTCAAAGGCCGAGAGCGCGGCATACTGGGAAATGGAGGAGGGCGAAATAAACAGATTTTGTGCACATTTCTGCAGAGGCCTCACGAGTCCTTCCGGCACAACCATCCAGCCGAGCCTGAAGCCGGTCATGGCAAAGGTTTTCGAGAAGCCGTTCACCACGATTATATCCTCTGAGATGGCAAGGGCGGTTGAGGGTTTGCGGCCATAGGTAAGACCGGAATAAATCTCGTCGACCACAAATAGTGCGCCACGCGACGACAGATATTCGTAGAGGGAGGCGAGGTTTTCATCGCGGTATACGATCCCTGTGGGATTTGAAGGGTTGGAAAGAACAAGCATATGGGGCGAGGGAGAAAGACCGGTGAGGTGGTTGGGGGTGATTTCAAAGGAGGAACCTTCCGAGACGGGGACTTGAAGAACCGTAGCATCCACGAAGATTGCCATGTTCTTGTAACAGGGATAACCCGGATCGGAAATAGCCACGCGGCTTCCCTCTTCAAGGAGGGCGCCAAAGAGCAAAAGGAGGGCGCCCGACGTACCGTTTGTGATAACGATCCGTTCGGCGGGGACCCTTATGTTGTGAGTTTTCACGTAGTGTTCGGCCACTCTTGCCCGCAATTCGGCAAGACCGAGGCTGTGGGTATAAAAGGTATGGTTGTCCATAATTGCCTGTACCGCTTCTTTTTTCACGAACGATGGTGTGGGAAAGTCAGGTTCGCCCACTTCCATGTGTACAACGTCCTGGCCCGTGGCTTCGAGCGCGCGGGCCTTCTCGAGAAGCTCCATAACATAGAACGGAGAGATTGCGCTTGCCCTTTTGGAAATGTTCACGGATTGTTCCTCAACGAGAAGGTTTGTGCCATTTTGGCAAATCTACCAGAATGAAAGACCCCTGTCAATCTATTCGGGGGCGGATCATTACTCTCGAAAAGGCGTTGACTTTGCGCACGGAAATATCCATAATTGAGCTGGATTTGCTTGCGGAAAGGCGAGGCGAAGGTATAAGGATCATAGGCTTAAAGCGCGCGATAAGAATCTCGTGAGTGAGATTTGCGACGCAAGGCAAGAGCACGGGACGATTGGGGGGTCATTGGCAGCCCCCGAGGCTTAAGACGCTTAGACCTTCTCGTGTCTGTCGGATTATTGAGCAGGAGGTGTTTTAGAATGATCGTCAGAAACTTTAACGATCCGGAGGTGCTCGACACTACCTACATCGCCCACCGAGGCGCTATCGCGAGGATGGTTTTGACGAGCGAGTGCATGAAGGCCGTCGAGTTTCTTGCGTATGCAATCCTTCCCGAGGGAAATTCCATCGAGGAACACAGGGACCCTTATGAGGAGATATACCTCATCTTTAAAGGCGAGGGGCTCATGCACGTAGGGGGCGAAACCAGAGAAGTGAAAGAGGGCGACGCAATCTGGATACCCACGGGCGAGCCGCACAGCTTGAAGAACACGGGGCAGGGCGAGACCTTTGTCCTGGTGGTGGCGGCCTACGAGGGAGGGATTAAGAGATGAGCTATAAAGACGAAAATATACATGGGTGAAAACCGGTTTCTCCTGCCGGTCTAGCGAACGTGAGCAAACGATGGAAATAAAACCAGGACTGAGCGTGAATATCATCGTGAGCATCGACTATCGAAAGGAAGTCGTGGAGACCAAGAACTCGATCGTTCACGACGTGCTCGGGAAGAAGGTGATCATAGCGCAGACAGACCCGCCTATATCGAGGACACACATGAACAAAGAGGTCTTTGTGACCTATCTGGACAGGCAGGAGGGCAGACCCGCTCGGTACGGATTTCGCGCGAAAATAGCCGATTTCATAAAGGATTATGAACTTGCGTCCGGGCAAAGGGTGCAGGCGGTGGCGCTTGCGAGAGAATCGGCCCTGGAGCCGTACAATCTCAGAATGTTCTTCAGGCTTGAACCACCGGATAATTGCGGCATAGACATTTTCGTAAACGGACAGAAGATGAATATCCTGGACATTTCCATAGGGGGCGCGAGCTTAAGCCACAACAAGACACATCACTTCAAGGTCGACGAGGAGGTTAAGATCATCCTCGTGGTTGGGGAGAGGGCTTATCAGACGGAATCAAGGGTAGTGCGTATCGCCGAGCCGGAAGACGAACGCATGAAGACAAGCCTTGAGTTTGTGTCTATCGAGTTTATCAATCTCAATGGTCACATTAAGAACGAACTGGGGAGAAAGATACGGGACGTCGAAAGAGAACTTCGTCAAAAGGAAGTTGACCGAAGGCTTTCGTAACCCCAGAAATGTTTCACGTGAAACGCGTGTGGTGATGCAGTCACGCACGTGGCCGTTTTCGGTTGAAGCGCCATAATGGGGCAGGCCGAGTACAATTATCGGACGCGGCCGTATCCTCGGCGGGTAACCATCCGATCGTTCCAAACGAAGCTTTGAGAATTGCCTATGATTACGGTGGTATGCATATCAATTGTATGGTTGAGCATGTCTTTGAGGTTTGTTATTACTATTTCTTCTGTACTGCGCGTGGCGTCCTTAACTATCCCCACAGGTGTGTCGGAGCGTCTGTGTCGGAGGATGATCCCCCGAGCCCTGCCAATGTGATCCGGCCTGCCCTTGCTTTTGGGATTGTAGAGCACGAGCACGAAATCAGAGCGGGCAGCCGCCTCAAGCCTCTCAGCAATTAATTCCCAGTCCGTAAGCCTGTCAGAGAGACTGATTGCGGCAAAATCATGCATAAGAGGGGCCCCGAGTCGAGCCGCGCATGCATTGAGCGCCGATACGCCGGGAACAACCTCAACCGAAAGCTCTGCGGCCTCGCGCGAACGGTTCTTCTCGAGCAGCTCGTAGATAAGTCCCGCCATAGCGTAGATGCCAGGGTCCCCGCCACTCACAAGGCAGACCCGTTTTCCCGCAAGGGCCTCTTTCAGGGCGGCCTCACACCTTTCGATCTCCCGCGTCATCCCCGTGGATATGGTATCCTTCTCTTTGATCAAATCCCTGATGAGGTCTAAATACACGTGATAGCCCACAATCGTCTCCGAGGCAAGAATCGCGTTGCGCGCATACGGGGTCAGATGCTCGAGTCCTCCCGGTCCCGTACCCACAATGTGGAGGGCACCTCGAAGACCGCCTTTCGGCCCTCCGGATTGGTGAGCGCCCCCTGCCACCCCCCCCTCGGCAACCGCCACCGTGACACTGCCTGCTCTTTGTTTTGGCACAATGAGCCTTCCGTCTGCCGAGGCGAGAATGGCCGCGGGTTCAGCCACGGCCTGCGCCCCCGTTGCGTTGAACGCGGCCTGAGATCGCGTAAGCCCCTTGACCGAGTTTAGCTCGTCGGGGGTAAAGGTGCGGACGGGAAAACCATGGGCACGCGAAAGGCTGATGAGGCCTGCCTCGTCGGCTTTTCTGTCCACGGTAGCAAGAGAAGCAATAGAGAAGAACGATAGGTTGTGTCTTCTCAGGGTTTGTCTCAAAGCCTCTTCCATCTCTTCATGGGACGTGCCTCTGTTGCACCCGATACCGACAAAAAGGTTTTTGGGTCTCAAATAGACGCCGCTCGCCTCCCGGAGCCTGTTTTTGTTCGTGATCAGGACGTCAGCCGAGGAGGGCGCCGATACCACAGTAAAATCGAGAGGGAGATCGAGGGGGATGTCAGCGTATACTTTCAACACCCCGGTGTTGATGAACCTGGTCGCGGCCCTTGGAACCAGGGACCAGTCGTCCACGGTCAGGTTACTCTTCTTGGCCCACACATCCAGGGAGGTCATGCCGTTTAAGTCGGTGGAGGTGGTTATTACGGGTCTTGCCCCGAGAAAGGTTGCTATTTTTGCCGTGTTCTCGTTGGCGCCACCAAGATGGCCGCTCAAAAGGCTTATGACAAAATCACCTTTTTCGTCGAGCACGAGCACCGCGGGATCTTTCTTCTTGTCTTTAATGAGGGGCGCTATGGCCCTCACGACGATACCGCAAGCCGTGATAAAGATAAGCACCCGCCCGGTGTCCCATGACTCACGAACCCGTCCTGTATTGAATTTCTTTATTTGAGCGTCCGGATACAAACGGGTAAGCCTCCGTGCCAAGTGCAAAGCCGGCTCTGTGATGTAGAAGATGACGACCTTACTTTCTGTGTCCATGGGTAAAGTCTTTGTCATAGAGGCGCGATACCTTTCCGAGAGATCTATCTGAGGCGGCAAGGGCGTAGCCTACGTATATCAGGGCTGTCTTTGTGATTCCCGATTGCCCGACCTTGTCGGCTATGTTGTTTAGTTCGCCCCGTATGATTCGCTCTTCCGGCCACGACGCCTTCTCGATGACCACCACGGGCACGTCCTCCGGATAGCCCCCCTCACGCAGTTCCTTGACGACCGCATCAATCATGCCGGCACTTAAGAATATGACGAGCGTTGCCCTGTGACGGGCGAGTTCGGAAAGTTTCTCTAATTGGGGCACGGGCGTTCTTCCCTCAAGCCGGGTGATGATGACCGTCTGAGTTATCTCGGGTATGGTGAGTTCTTGTCCGAGGGTTGCAGCCCCGGCCGCTGCTGACGATACCCCGGGGATCACCTCATAGGCTATATTGAGCTCGGAAAGCCTCTCTATCTGTTCCGAGATCGCGCTGTAAAAGGAGGTGTCGCCGGTATGCAGCCGCACCACCACCTTGTTCTTGCTCACGGAATCCTTGATAATGGCCACTATCTGGTTGAGCGTAAGTTTAGATGAGTCGAAGATCTCAGCCGAAAGGCCACGCACAACCTCTGGATTCACGAGGCTTCCCGTATAGATCACCACGTCGGCCAGAGAGAGGAGTTTCTTTCCCTTGATGGTCATGAGCTCGGGATCGCCGGGTCCCGCGCCAATGAAATAGACCTGACTCATTTCTTTACCACCACCAGACTGAAATAACTGAGATCCTCTTTTTTCACATCGTACAGGCGCCTTATTATCTTTTCGTCTTCCATGCCCGCCCTTGAGATGAAGAAGGACTTGTCGGCGAGCCCTGCCCGGTCAAGGGCGCGAACTACGCGAGCGAAAACCGTGTTTACCTTCATGAGAACGATCGTATCGAATTTTTCAAGGGTTTCTTGAATATTCTTCGTGTAGGTTGCGGGAAGTATGGCAAGGCGCTCGTCCCCAAGGCACAGCGGTGTCGCCGCTCTTGATGCGGCGGCATTTATAGAGGATACGCCCGGGACAATCTCCACGGCGAGCGAGGGATTGACCTCAATAAGGCCCCGGTAGAGGTAGAAGAACGTGCTGTAGATAGTAGGATCGCCGATCGTGATAAAGGCTACATCGACCCCGCGATCAAGCATATCCGCGATGGTCCTGACCGCGCTTTGCCACCTGTCTTTGAGTTGCCGCTTACCCTCACTTTTTACCCCAAGCCCGGTCGTCTTGATCATGGGGAAGTGGGCCGTAATCACCTGCTTCGTGTTAAGATCAACGACCCGTTCCACGATAGAGAGGGCATAGCTATCTCCTTCCGCCCTGCTCTGAGGCACGCAAATGCATGGCACGGCCGTAAGGATGCGCAGGGCCTTCAAAGTGAGAAGCTCGGGGTCACCGGGGCCGACGCCGATAGCGTATAACCTAGCGTTCATACAGGCTTTTCCCCTTTGACGATGAATACCGGGTTGAGCGCCCGCGCCTGCTTAGCGCCTGCAAGCACCCTGGTTCTCCAGACAGAAACACCCGTCACTGTGGTAAGGAAGCTCTTTTTTTCAAGTCCTTCTAGAACCGCGCTGAGCGTTTTCAACGTTACCGCGTTTGCGACCACGATCTTTGCCGGCGTGTCGGCGACAACATCAATGATATCGTTGAGTTTGCCCCTATTGCCTCCGATAAAAACCCTGTCAGGTCGGGGTAGCGTGATAAGCGCGCGAGGCGCCAGGCCCCGGACCACGTTCACATTTGCCGCATCGAAGCGCATCTTGTTTGCCTCAATATGGTCAGCCTGTTCTTTTTCGTTTTCAATCGCATATACGGTGAGCTCCGGACAGAGTCGGGCCGCCTCTATTGATATGGATCCCGAGCCCGCTCCTATGTCCCAGAATATACCCCTTGCCGGAAGCCGCAACGCGTGAAGCGTTATTGCACGCACTTCATCCTTGGTGATGAGTCCGCGCGAGTGCGAAATTTCTGTTTCTGTCAATCCGAATGGTATCCTTTGATCGGAATCGCTATCCCCGATCCTCTTTATAATCACGAGATTGGGATCCGCGAAGATCCTGGCTGCAATCTCGCGAGGAGTTCCTTGGGTAATCCTTTCATCGTCATAGCCGAGCTTTTCAAATACATAGACGAGCACATCCGGGGGTAGCGTAGCCGCGATGGCTTGAGGGTTATTTTCCCTGTCGGTGAGGATCGCTATCCTTTGATGGTGGCGGATAAGGCGCGGTATGTGACCTATCTCGTAGGGCAGGCGGCGCCTCTTTTTAGGGTCCGGCCCTCCGTGCAGGCTCACAAGAAAGGCCTCCTCCCAGGGCTCCTTTATCCGGGAGAACGCAACCTGAATGCTCGACAAATCCGGTATGACTTCAACAGGCTCCTTACCCAATTCCCTGACTATCCTGCTACCGATACCCGAAAACATGGGATCTCCTGAGGCGAGAACCACAACGGGCAAAAGTGATTCCTGAGAGAGGGCCGTTTTCAGATACTCCATGGTTCGCTCCACGCTGTCAATCACGAGGACCTTTTCTTTTACCCTGTCAAACAGGTCATACCCTTGGAAAACCGTAAGAAGCCTGGTCGTCGCAAGGATAACCCGGGCACCCTCCATAATCTCCTGAGTCCTTTTGTTGAGAGGCTTGTAGCCGATGCCGATCACTGTAATCCTATTCACGGCTCGTGATCACCTCCCCTTCATATGAGACGAGATGGACCACAACGGGCACCCCTGAAGTCAAGGATCGGGCGTATTCCTGGGCAGCCTGGCAAACCCTTGAAAAGGCGCCCTGAGGGGCGCTTAACGAGGCGGCAATCGCGTGGAAGATCTCCCTGGCGGTATTGAATTCCGCTGGGCCGCCTACCGCAATGCCAAGACCTCTCAAAAAATCAAGCGTTCCCTTGAGATCTATGGCACCATGTTGTACATGGGTATTGGGGGTCGCCTGGGCAATTTTGAGCATTTTTGCCCACTGCGCGCAGAGATGGATGGTATGAAAAGGTACCCTGGCTGCATTGAGGAGGGCAAATTCGAGGTAGTCGCCCATCATTACGTACGATTCCTCCGGGAGGTTAAATTGCCTCATATGGGCTTTTTCCGAGGCCCGACCCGTAGACAAAACTATTTGTCTGACGCCCACGGCATGCGCTACGCTCAAGGACGAAGAGATGGTTGCCTTCCAGGCGAGCGAGGAAACAGGGGTGACAATGCCCGTGGTACCGAGAATGGATATTCCTCCCAATATGCCGAGACGTCTGTTCAGGGTCCTCGCGGCCAGTTCTTCACCGCGCGGGGCCGAAATGGTGATTTCTAGGGAGGATGCGTGAGCGTCGTTATGCTTTGCACAAACTTCGCGAACAGCCCTTTCAATCATCTGCCGGGGCACGGGATTAATGGCCGGCTCGCCCACGCTGACGCAAAGACCTGGCTTTGTGACTAAGCCTATGCCCGGGCCGCCCCTGATCGTAGGCCCGACCGGATCGTCGCCGGGGGTTAAAAGAGAGAACGCCGCGGTTGCGGCGATTTCTGCGCCGTTCGTGATATCCGGGTCGTCCCCTGCGTCCTTTATGACCGACGCGTAGCCCTGAGGACCGCGTTCTCTATAAGCGCATGTGGCGAGCGGTAGGGCGACCCTTCTCCCGTCGGGTAGTCCTATCTCAACCTCCTCAGGGCATCTTCTTGTGAAAAGCGCGATTAAGGCCGCAGCCGCAGCCGCAGCCGCACAAGTACCCGTAGTGTATCCGAAGCGCAGATCTTTCTTCAATACTCTATGCCCTTACGTGCTTTGACGTTTGCCTGGTAATAGTGCTTTATCTGACTCATCTCCGTGACGAGGTCCGCTCTTTTGATGACCTCGTCGTTGGCATATCGACCCGTGATCACGAGTTCCACATGAGGCGGTTTGGCATCTATTATACCGATTACAGAGTCGAGCGTGAGGAGTTTATAGTGGAGCGCCACCGATAATTCGTCAAGAATTATCACATCGTGCCCTCCCTTTACCATAAGGTCGCGTACCTCCCGAATCCCCCTCATAGCGGCCCTGACAGCGGCCTCTGGCGGGCTTTCCCCGCTCAAGAATCCGGTGCCGTATTGCTTGACGGTAATAAGGTCGGCAAAACGTGCAAGCGCGCGATGTTCGCTGCAGACTTTCTTTTTTACAAACTGGCCGATGAAGACCTTAAGCCCGGCGCCTGCCGCCCGAAAAGCCAGTCCCAGGGCCGCCGTGGTTTTTCCTTTACCGTTCCCCGTATACACCTGTATGTAGCCTTTACGCATATAACCTCACAATCTGACGCCGCGCCTCCCCGATGGTGAGCGGCAGCCTTTCAAATGGCATTTTGTCCTCGTGTTTCAGCCGGTAGATCAATTCTGCAATCTGAGGAAGCCTGAGCTTCACCTCTGCCATGTCCTCAGGTGCGGTAAACACCTCTTCCGGGGTCCCGCCCCTGACCAGTCGTCCCCTGCTTAGAATATAAAGTCTGTCGAGAAACAGGGGAATAAAATCAACATTGTGGGTGGCCATGACCACAGTTACCCCCTGCTCTCTGTTGAGTTTTGTCAAAAGCTTCATCATGGTGTACTCCCCCATGGGGTCTAATCCGGCCGTAGGTTCATCGAGGAGTAACACCCTGTGCCCCATTGCGAGAAGTCCGGCGATACAAACCCGTTTTTTCTGTCCGAAACTTAACGCGTGGATGGACTTGTTTGCATAGGACTCCATGTCAACGGCTGCGAGGGCCCCTTTCACGCGGAGAGCGATCTCCTCTTCAGAATAGCCCATATTTGTGGGGCCGAAAGCGGTGTCTTCAAAGACCGTGGCGGCGAAGAGCTGTTCGTCCGGGCTCTGAAATACGAGGCCCATGATCCTGTAGATCTGCCTTGGCGAGAGCTTTTTCATATTCGCCCCTTCAAGAAGCACCGTGCCCTGGAAATCTTTGAAAAGGCCATCGAGCACCTTGAGCAAGGTGGTCTTTCCGGAGCCGTTGGAACCGAGGATTGCCACGAACTCGCCTCTTTTCACCGTCAGATTGATTCCAAAAAGGGCTAACGTGCCGTCAGGGTATGCGAAGGAATCTACCTTTGCGCTGAGTGTTAGAGCGTCTTCCATACATACCCCATAACCGTGATCACGAACAAAGCGATAAGTACCTCTCCGATGCTGAAAGGCTTCTGTCTCAAAGCCGGTATGTTACCGTCATATCCCCGCTGTGCCATGGAGACCGCTATATTTTGGCTGTGATCGAAGGCCTTAAGCACGAGTGATCCCGATAAAATCCCGAAGGAATCGAGCCCCCGCCGTATGGTGGCGTAGCCGAGCCTGTTCTTCTGGGCGTTGTAGATGACGTACGCGTCATCCAGGAGCATAAAGATATAACGGTAGGCAAAAAGAGAGACCTCGATGAAACCACGAGGAACCCGCATCCACGAAAGACCGGCCATGAACCGGTTAAACGGCGTGGAGAAACTCAAGACCGCAACCACGGCGAGCGCACCAACGATCCTTGAACCGATGGCCAGTCCTTCCATGAGACCGTCGAGGTGGGCCGTGAAGGTACAACCGAAGATGCCGAAACAAAAGAACATTTTGTTTCCTGCGAAGAAGACCTTCAGCACGAGGATTACGAGAACGATGAAGAACGGCTCGGAGAACCTCACTAGCATTGGCTTAATGCGTACGCCCATTGCTATGCACACGCCGGCGCCCGTTATAGAAACCATAATCGGAAAGAAAAACCCTTTATAACTTAAGACCATGGCAAGAAGAATGAGCGCAGCGATCATCTTTACCCGCACATCCATCCTGCAAAGGGGATGATCCTGGTTTACCTTAACGGAAAGAGGTCTCATGGTGCGCCCCCGGTCTTAAGCGTGGAGCCCTTTCCCTTTTGATCAAAAAGCGCGCGCCAGTAATAGCCGGCAGCAAAGCCGCCTACCGCCCCGGCGAGAAGAAAAAGAAAAGGTAACAGGTCACCCTCGGTGTTGATAAACGGGGCACGCGCTTCATGACCTTGTTCTTTGGCAAATTTCTCCACTACCGACTCGTCTACGCCCGCCCAGTTTCCACTATGTGCGAGGCACGGCCCACCCGAAAAAGGCCAAAAAGATAGGAACAAGAGGAAAGAAACGCCCAAAATCAGTTCGAAAGAGCCAAGGGTGAAACGCCTCATGGATCCACCTCCTCGGCCCTCAAGACCCTCATCCTGACCAAAAGATCAGGCCGTTTCTTATAGAGAAGGCCGACCATGCCCGCAGTAATGGCCCCCTCAAGCATGCCCAGGGGAAGCTGGGTGGGAACGAAGGCGAGGGCGATCTTCAAGAGAAGGGGGGTGAGCGCGGAGCTGCCCCGGATGCCTGAAGCGAGCTCGAAAGACGTCGTAAGGTATGTGGCCCAGTCTGCAAGAACGCCTGCCACAAAACCGGCGACGATGATATTTATTCTTAATAATTTAAGAGCCTTGAAGCAAGCATAACCCGTCAGAGAGCCCATGATCCCCATGGACACGACATTTGCCCCGAGCGTGCTCAATCCCCCATGGGCCAGAAAAAGGGCCTGAATGAGAAGTGCCACCGTTGCTACAAGAATGCTCAAGGGCGGTCCAAGGAGAATGGCAGCACATCCGGTGCCGCAGGGGTGGGAGCACGTCCCCGCCACAGGCACAGGCACAGGCATACAGGAGATGATGAAGACCACGGCTGCCATGAGGCCGACCAGAGGTTTGAAGGAGATATCGGAGCTTGAGCGTCTCTTTAGGTCATAAAGACCCCAGGCCACAAAGGGAAGGGCAATGATCGACCAGAGGGCGGCCCAGTTCATGGGGAGTATGCCCTCGGAGATATGCATGGCATAGGCTCTCGCGGGTATAAGGCAACCCGCGGCAATGAGCAGGGTATAACAAAACGTTCTCGAAACCTTCACTCGTTTTCTCCGGCCATTCTTAAGAGGGCGTTCACAATCGCCACAGCCACAGCCGTGCCGCCTTTTCTACTTATGTTCGTGATGAAAGGAAACTGTTGCGCAGAAAGGAGCGTTTTTGCTTCCAGGGCCTTTACGAAACCCACAGGCACGCCGATTACGAGCGCAGGACGGTCGCTGCCCGCCCCGCCCTTATTGACTAACTCGATGACTTTGATGAGGGCCGTTGGCGCGTTGCCGATGGCAACAACGCCAATATTGTTCATTTGGGTGAGCGCCGCCTCAATGCCCATCTGTGCCCTGGTGAGCGCCGCCTCATGCGCCGGGTTCGGTTGCGAACCGATGTTACATATTACTTTTCCACCCCATGGCGCCAAAAGCTTCTTGTTGATCCCGGTCTTTACCATTTCCACATCGGTGAGAATATCCTTGCCTGCCCGTATGGCCGCTATCCCTGCAGCTATCGCCTGAGCGTGAAACATAAGCGACGTTTTGAATTCAAAATCGGCCGTGGCGTGGATCACACGCTCCACGATCGGTTTATGCTCCAAGGGGAGACCACTCAGGTCTGTCTCCTCCGAGATGATTTCGAAACTATGCTTTTCAATTTCCGCGGGAGAGAGACCTTTTGCCGCCGATATTCTTTCCACCACGAGCTTAACGAGCTTGTCGTGGATGCCGAGTGGCTCCGTTAAGATGAATTCTCGGTCAGGATACATCTGTCTCGCTTCCGCTACGATGGCCGGTATGTCTTTGGTGACGTGCATGCCGCTCGTCAGAAAATAGGGGTGTATGACGATCTTTTGGGCCCCGCTGAAGACGGCCTCCTCTATGACTTGAGGAATGTCAGGCTTGGCGAACTGGAGGTATGCAGCCCCTACACAGTTGTTACTGCAACCCGGATGAATAGCCTGATGGAGAAGCCGGCCCACAAGCTCCATGTTGTTTGCGTCCTTTCGTGGACTGCCATGCCCGACGAGTATGATCTTTTCCATGCGTAATGGGAATGCTATCCCTTATCCTCCCTGAAGTGTGCGAAATGCCCGGCTGCGCCGCGATTACTACCGAAATGGACGTGAATGTAACTCGCAAGGGTGTTCTTGAAGCGGTAGCCCTCACCGACCATAGGGCGTCCGGAGCCGTCTTTTACCTCGTATGCCAGGGCCCGATCAAGCTTGTCGGCGGCCCGTATTTCCGAGTAATGAAACTCATGGCCACGCAAGCGCGAGGCGGTTTGGCCAAGAAGTGAATCTTGTTTTAGCGTAATCTCCCGATAACCGAGGCGGGATCTGCGGCTTTTCATCTCTGTTTCAAAGGGGAATACGCCGACCATGGGCACGAAACCTCTATCGCAGTGGATACCCTGCGACAGGTACATCAACCCGCCACATTCGGCGTAAAGCGGCTTTCCGCCCGCTGCCCATTCCAGAATGAAGCTTCGCATAGCCTTATTCCGTGAGAGCGCCTCCGCATAAAGCTCCGGATAGCCGCCCCCTATGTAGATAGCCTGTGAGCCCTGAGGGACCTGCGCATCATCAAGCGGGCTAAAGGCTACCATTTCTGCCCCTGCCTCCCGAAGAAGATCAAGGTTGTCTTGATAATAGAAGCAGAAGGCCCTGTCGTAGGCAAAGGCGATACGGCCGACGGGAGGCGCTATCTTTCTATCCGCGTGGGTATGGGCCGGTCTCACAGGGGCTTGGAGTCGCGCGACGTTTACAATGGCATCGATATCCACATGTTCGAGAACCGTGCCTGCGAGTTTTGCTTGTCTTTGAAGGCTCAAGGGGCGCTCTTCGGCGACCGTGAGCCCCAGGTGCCTCTCGGGGATCTCGAAATCGGGGTCTCTCGGGACATACCCGAAAACCTTGAGGCCGCTCACGCTCCCTCTTAACCGCCGGTAATGCTCGGGCGAGGCCACCCGGTTGAAAAGCACGCCCGCGATATTGCATTGGCGGTCACGCTCTCCCATGTCCTTAAACCCGTGAGCGATGGCACCGGCGCTCTCAGCAAGCCCATAAGCGTCGATAACGAGAATTACGGGAAGGTGCAATACGCGTGAAAGCGAGGCCGTACTCAAGGGGCCGTCGTAGAGGCCCATGACACCTTCCACCACGGCTATGTCAGCGTCAACTGTATGCTTCACGAAGGTCTCTCTCACGTACTGCTCGCCGCACATCCAGAGGTCAAGATTTCTCGAAGGCCTTCCCACAATGGCCCCGTGAAGACCTGTATCGATGAAATCGGGGCCCGCCTTGAAGGGCTGTACCGCAAAACCTCTCTCTTTCAACGCGGCAAGAAGCCCCAGCGTGAGCGTGGTCTTGCCAGAGCCGCTGTGGGTACCGGCCATGACCACACCACCGCAACGCCTATTCCTTTGATTTTGTTGATTTTGGCCGTTACAAACGCGTGCGCAAAATTCGCTCATAGGCCTGCCATTCTCAAGAGAAAATTCATGTCAACATTCTCGCGGAGCATCCTCGTCAGGTTATCTATCGCCTGGTCGTGAATAAGAGCGTAGTTCACCTGGGACTCAAGGGCCGGCAAGTTGTATTGCCTTCTTGCGTGGTTGAGTACACCCCTCCGGAAGGCGTCGTTGTCGAAGAGACCGTGAATATATGTACCCCAACAGTTGCCGTTTCTCGATCCATCGAGCACGGTCGCGCATGCTCCGCGGGCGAGTCTTTGCAATAAGAAGAGGTTAATGTCTCCCGTGCTTGAGCCCATGTGGATTTCGTAGCCCGTGAGGGTTTGCTCTGCCTGAAGCAGAAGTTCCGACTCGGTAAAATAGGTGCCGTAAGCGCCTATCCGCCAGCTCTCCTTAATCAGGGAGCCTCGAACCTGACAGGTTGTTTTAAGCGCGGCAAACGAGGTTTCGATGTTCAAAAGACCCATGCCTGCGATCTCCTTATGGCCGCTCTCCACGCCGAGAAGGTCAGAAATCTTGGTGCCGAGCATCTGATATCCGCCGCAGACGCCGATAATCTGGATGCCCTTTGAATAGGCCCTCTTGATGCTCTGTTCAAGGCCCGTTCGCCTCATGTAGAGCAGGTCCTGAACCGTGTTCTTGGTCCCGGGCACGATCACGATATGAGCATTTTCCACGTCGACCGGATTGAAGGAGTAGACGAGTTCCACGTCCGGCTCCTGAGACAGGGGGTCGAAGTCCGTGAAATTGGAGATAAATGGGAGCCTCACGACTACCACCCGGATATCTCCTGCACCTTTCGCCGCATGCTTGTGAGTCAGCGCAAGGCCATCCTCTTCAGGGAGATTCATGTCTGTCACGTAAGGCAGAACCCCTATGACGGGCCTTCCGGTTTTGTCTTGGATCATTTTGAGTCCGGGCCTCAATATATCCACATCCCCCCGGAATTTATTGATAATAAATGCTTTTATGCGTTTTGCGTCCCTGCCGGTGAGTTTAACGGTTCCGTACAGCGAAGCAAAGACACCACCTCTGTCGATATCGCCGACGAGCACTACCGGGGCTTTCGCGTGCCTGGCCGCCGCCATGTTAACAATGTCGTTCTCGACAAGGTTAATTTCCGCGGGGCTACCGGCGCCTTCCAGGATGATAAGATCGTGGGTGTCTGAGAGCCTTCTATAGGACGATTTTACTGCTTTCCACGCCTCTTTCTTGTACCCGTAATATTCCCTGGCCTGCATGGTTGCCCGGGCCACCCCCTGTATGATTACCTGCGAGCACATCTGACCGGAGGCTTTGAGCAGGACAGGGTTCATATGGACCGTGGGCTCAATGCGCGCCGCTTGTGCCTGGAGCGCCTGCGCCCGGCCTATCTCTCCTCCTTCGGCCGTAATAAAGGAATTGAGCGCCATGTTCTGGGCCTTAAAAGGGGCGACGGATAAGCCCTGGTCCCTAAAGATCCTGCAGAGTGCGGCCACGATAACGCTTTTTCCGGCGCCGGACCCTGTGCCCTGTATCATGAGCGCTTTAGCCACGGGCCACCTTGAAGGCTTCACGGCCTGCCACGAGTGCATGGGGAAAACGGGCGCGCTGAGCGCCACCAAACCTGTTATATGCAGGAAAGACGTAATAATGGGGGTATTTTCTTGCCTCGCGCAACATCCTTATACCTCGTAAGGTAGTGTTGTTGAGAATCCAACCCAAGGTTTCCTGGCTGAGGGCCTTCCGGTTCGAGCCTTCCCGTTCAGCGTACTTCGGAACAGTGGCTGGTTTTCACCATGGGAAACCGTGAACCCATCACAGTTGCGGGACAGCAGAAGTCTTCCACTTCACTTCCCTTGAAGATCGGACTTACATCACAGCTCACTATGTATCACGCCGGAGAGATATTGTCAAGTGCGCACGGGTAGCCGTATGAGCATCGAATGGTACCGGGATCAAACGGTGCGAGCGCGCTACTCACCGTATTCGTCGAGGTAGCGCTCAATGTAATCGGTAACTGAATGCGCCGGTTGATACACGCCGAAATGACCCTCGCACAGTATGTCGGCCTTGAGCGCGAGCAGCTTTTGCATCGATGCGCTCCACTCAGTCATGTCAGCGCCAAACTCCTTGAGAAAGGGGCCGTGAATATCCTGGCCGAAGAGTACCCTTTTTCCGTCTATGTTGAGATAAACCGAGATTGAGCCGGGGGTGTGGCCGGGCGTATGAAGACAGACTACGTCGTGATCGCCAAAGCGTAAGACTTTCTCTTCCCCGGTCAAATGCACATCTATGGGCAGCGGCGCAAATGCGATCCCATACCACGAAGCACCGGTCTTTTTTGCGTCTGCAACCTCCACCGCAGGGGCATCGAGCTCGTGCATGATAAGACGTACACCGAAACGCCTCCTCAATTCAGCAGCGCCCCCGACGTGATCGATATGACAATGCGTAAGGATCACCGAGGAAATAGCCCGGGATCAAGGCCTATCCGTTCGATGTTTCTTGTAAGAGCGTCCACACTTGCCCCCGCTCCGGCGTCCACAAGTACGATCTCGCCCAAGTCTATGAGATATATGGAACAATCCTTACCGTCCGTCATATCCGAGTTCCCTATGAGATAGATGTTCTTTGTAATTTTTACGGGATCCATAAAATCCTCTTGAGAGACGAGCCCGGAGAGCAAGAGCCGCGTAAGATTGTAGAGCGTCCAATGGATTTTATCAAGCACTTTCAGCACCCTCATGCAGTTAAGCGGGCCACAGGCTTGACTTGGGCAATATCGCGTTGTATTATCAAGGAAAAGAGGAGGACCGATATGAAGATAAAATGGTATGGGCATTCGGCCTTTTACATAGTGACCGATAATGGAACCAGAATTATTATCGATCCGTACGAATCGGGCGCCTTCGGAGGGGCTATTTCCTACGGGAAAATAACCGACCAGGCCGATATTGTTCTCACGACTCACGACCACAGTGACCACAACTATGTTAATGATATTAAAGGTAAATTCACTCGACTAAGAGAGGCAGGGGAGCATGAGGAGAAGGGGGTTAAGATAAAGGCCGTGCCAACCTATCACGATACCTCGAAGGGAAACGAACGAGGCAAGAATCTTGTTTTCGTGATAAGCGCCGATGGGATAAGCATAGCGCATCTCGGGGACCTGGGGCATACGCTCGATCAAAAGACGCTTGAGAAGATAGGCAAGGTGGATGTTCTGCTTCTGCCTGTGGGAGGCTTCTTTACCATTGACGCGAAAGATGCCACGATGATCATGAACGACATAAAGGCCCCCATTACCATACCCATGCACTATAAAACCGCAGGGAGCAACCTGCCCATTGCCCCACTCGATGAATTTACCGGAGACAAAAAGAATGTGAAACGGCCCAATTCCTCAGAGATCGTGATCAGTACGTCAACCCTTCCGGAAACGGGAGAGATCGTTGTTTTGCAACACGCCCTTTAGGTTTGACCCGCATTGGACATCGAATGCTGAGAAGACTGTTCTCAAAAAGACAGATCGGGCGTGCCGTAAAACGTCTCGGTCAATTAATAGCAGAGGACTTTCGGGGAGAGGAGATCCTGTTCGTCTGCCTCCTCAAGGGGTCTTTCATGTTCACTTCGGATCTTGTGAGACAGGTTAAGAATCCCTCCAAGGTCGATTTCATGAGGGTTTCATCTTATGGGAACGAAATGCAGTCGCGAGGAGAAATAGCCGTTACCAAAGACCTCGAGGAAGATATTGTGGGACGCAACGTGGTCATCGTCGAGGATATCATCGATTCAGGCCTTACGTTAAAAGCGATACGTGACATGCTCATGATGAGGAACCCCAAAAGCCTGAAGATCTGCGCCCTCATCGATAAGAAGGTCCGCAGAACGGTCAGCATTAAGGCCGATTACGTGGGCTTTACCATAGAGGATGGCTTTGTCGTGGGCTATGGCATCGACCACGCCGAGCAATACAGAAACTATCCGGATATATATGTGGTTGAACCATAAGCTATGCCCGGGAAAGGACGCGGCGAGCTCTCGTTGAAACAAGGGTTATCATGGCAAACCGTAAGAAAATTGTATCCCACCTCATAACGCGGCAAGATCCTGTTTTGGTTATTATCGATGTACAGGAGAGGCTCATGCCGGTCATTACAGAAAATAGCAAGGTAATATCGAATATTAGCCGCCTTCTCAAATTCTGCCTTCTCACGGGCATTCCCGTGATTACGACCGAGCAGGAAAAACTCGGGGACACGGTTCAGGAAATCAGACAGGGGTTGCCGCCGCACTCGATTGTTCCCAAAGTTCACTTTGATTCCTTTTCCTGTGAAGAGTTTGCCCACCGAATCAAAAAGCTCCGAAGAAAAACGCTGATCCTCGCGGGTGTCGAAGCCCATATCTGCGTCGCACAAACCGCGCTCAACGCATTACCCTCCTATCGCGTGCAGGTCGTGAGCGATGCGATCTCATCGCGGACGCGCGATAACCGCGATGTTGCCCTTGAGCGTCTGCGTGGTGCGGGCGTAACGGTAACCTCCACAGAAATGTTTATATATGAGATCCTACGAAAAGCAGGTACTGACGAATTCAAGGCAGCTCTCCCGCTTGTAAAGTGAGCATGCAGCGGCCCCCCCTTGCCAGAATATTCCTTTCCTTTCTTGCACTTGGGTCCTATGCCTTTGGTGGACCGGCCATGGTTGTCTACATCCGGGAACTTGTGGTGAGACGAAGACGCTGGCTTGATGAGGATACCTTCGCTGACGGTGTGGCCCTGTGTCAATCAATCCCCGGGGCAATAGCCATGCAGGTGGCCGCCTTTGTTGGCCTCACGGTAAGAGGGACTCCGGGGGCACTTGTCGCGTTTATTGGCTTCGGACTGCCCGCTTTCGTTTTCATGACAGTTCTTTCCGGTCTCTACGTCAGGTTTCACGCGATACCCGAGGTGGCGGCGCTCTTTTCCGGGCTTAAGGTAATCATTGTGGCCATCATCGTGAATGCGGCTTCCGCCTTCGCCAAAGGCGCAGTCAAGGATTATCGGGACCTTCTCATGGCGCTCTGTTCGGCAATCCTTTTCTGGCAGGGCGCGAGCCCCTTCGTTGTGATCGCAGCGGCAGCCTGCGCGGGATGCCTGTTGTTTCGTGCGATAAGGCCGTCGGGCAGCGCGGGGGTGCGCAACGGATCACCGGATATAAGAGCAATAGCGTTGATCGGTACGCTTGTCTTACTCTTAATGGTCCTGCTCTATTATACGGACTACGGGCTATTGCGACTTGCCGCGGTGATGCTGAAAATCGACCTTTTCGCCTTCGGCGGCGGCTTTGCCTCTCTTCCCCTCATGCTCCACCAGGTCGTGGAAGCGGGCGGCCTGATCGACGGCAAGACTTTTATGGACGGGGTGGCGTTGGGACAGGTAACGCCCGGACCCATCATCATAACCGCGACCTTTGTGGGTTACGTGCTCCACGGTTCTTTGGGTGCCCTTGTGTCCGCTATCGCTATCTTTACCCCTTCTTTTCTTATGGTGCTTTTGACCGCGCCGTTCTTTCAGAGACTTAAAGCCTCTCGATTTTTCCTACGGGCCGTGCGGGGAATACTCGCTACATTCGTGGGGCTTCTTCTGTATGTGGCCGTAAAATTTGCGCTTTCCGTTCCTTTAACGGCCTTGAGCGGACTCTTGTTTTGCGCATCTTACCTGGCGCTCATTAAGAAGATCGACATCCTCTATGTCGTTCTTGGCGGAGCGTTCTTGTCCGTACTGTTTTTCAGATGATTTTGAACGTGACACCCAGGTCTTACTATTTGACGTACACCAGGTCGGTGGGCGAGAAACCGGTACCCCTCTTTGGCGTGGTCCAGCTTGCGTCGACCCCGAAGAGCTCGACTACTTCAAGTTCTCCCTTGAAGACTCCTTTGGTGGTGCCGAGCGGGGCCTTTGTTTTCGGATCGACCACTTTTTGCCCCGGGCCGTACACTTCGAGGATCTTTCCTTTTTCGAGTCCGGAAAGTCGTCCTGCGTTTATAAAGATTTTTCCTTCGTCAATCGACGCGATCCGTGTGTGCCAGTCAATGTAGAGGATAGCCTTCAGCATATCATCGGCGATTATCTCTATCGCGAGATCGATGGACTTGTTTTTTGCCTTTTCAGCGCTCAAATCCCCCTGCTCCTTGGAGAAGGATACGGGGTTTCTTCCGGAGAGCTGCTTGAGCAGAAGGCCTGTGTCTGTATTGTAGATTTCCACATTGAGTTTGGCCAGGGCGAAAGAGGCTTCCTTTGCGTTCGAGTTCTCAATTTTGGAAGTCGTGGTGTAAACGTCGGCGAGACCGCTTTTTATGACGGCCTGTATGCCGAACACTTCATTGAGGGCCTTCATATTGGCGGGATCCGTAAGAGAGCCTTTTATGCCGGTCGTGCTCGGGTCAACGCAAATGATCGTTCCCGTGCTTTCGAGCCTAGAAATGAGCCGCTTTGTGGCCAGATCCCCGAGGTACTCACTCTTGTAATTGGTCTGGTCATCAGTGGGCAGGACCACTACACGCCTCTTCATCCTTGGCGACGGATAGTCGAACATAACGGGGGAGGTCCCCGTAAGAAAACCTATGGTACCCGGAAGCGCGCTTGTGCCGGAAGGATAGGCGGCCGCCTGAGGCGTGTTCTTCTTTTTCAGTTCATCCTCGAGCTTTGCTATCCTCTGCTCCATTGCATCTCTTTCTTTCTTGGTGCCGGCGGTGGCCCTTTGAGCAATGGATTCAAGGAGACCGGGCGAGAATTGGTCTTTCCTTATCCATATATATTCCGGTTCCTGTTCGTTATAGTGGTATCTTCTATTGCGGGCATAAATGTACTCCACGCCGTCGACTACCTTGATGTCACCAGGATTAGGAGTCTTCACATCCTCTATATTCACCGCTTTCTTCTGATCGTTCTTCGTGGCGGCCTCATCCTTTTTCTTGCCAAAAGGCATGTAGCTGCACGAGCATACGACGGCCGACGCCAATAAAATAATGATAATCTTTCGCATCCAGTGATTATACGTTATAGCCGCGAAGAAAGTCAAATTTCCGGTGAGCCTCAGGGCAACGCGAAGGGATACTTGAACATGGGCAAGGTAACAAAAAAGAAACACCGGATGAGGGGCGTCATCCGGTGTATGAGGGGGGTTATGAAAGCTCCATGGTTCGGAGCTCTTAGGGATATGGCACTGAAGGCCAGAAGAATCCTTTACCTACGGAGAGCCCGAAGGGTTTTTCAAGCTCTCGCGACCGGCGCGCACTCGGAGTGGGCGCCATTTTCCATCCAAATAGAATGCTCGACAAGGCCAAAGGTTCGTAACGCCTGGGCTATGCCGAGGCCAGCCCTGCTTCCGCGGTGGTCCGCGAGCGGGGTGTTCCACAGGATATTCATGGCCAGATCGCCCTGAAAGGTGATGTTCGCCAGTACGCGAGCCTCTACGAGCCCGTTCTCGGTACCAATCTGCCGTAACGATTCAAACAGAAAGTTATTCAAACCTTCCACTTTATCCTGTGTGGTACGTAGCCTTATCATTTCCAACCAGCGCATAGCCAATATAGTACGTCCCCTAAGTCAGCGAAGCTTGTATCTCTGTATTTTTCCGGTTGAGGTCACGGGCATTTCTTTGATGAACTCAACTTTACGTGGATACTTGAAGGGCGCAACGGTCTGTTTTACAAAGCCCTGGATATCCTTTGCCAGTTCTTCGCCGGGTTTGTATCCCGGTTTGGGCACGATGTAGGCTTTGGGTTTGACGAGGTCGCTTTTGTCGCGAAATGGTACCACGGCCGCCCGAAGAACGGCGGGGTGGGCGAGAAGGGCATCTTCGACCTCTACGGGAGAGACCCAAACGCCGGAAACCTTGAGCATATCATCATCCCGACCGCGATAGGTGAAATAGCCGTCTTTATCACGGCAATACTTATCCCCTGTATTGAACCATTCGCCGAGCATCGACTTCTTTGTCTTCTCGTGATGGCGCCAGTAATAGGCAGCGGTGGACTCGCCCTCTACAAATAGGGTTCCGGCCTGGCCGTCGGCCACATTTTTTCCCTGTTCGTCCACAATCCTTGCGGAATATCCCGGAACGAGCTTGCCCGAGCTTCCCGGCTTTACATCACCGGGGCGATTGGAAATAAATATGTGCAAAAGTTCGGTGGAACCAACGCCGTCGAGGATTTCCGTACCGAAACGCTCCTTCCATCTGCCAAACAGGTCTTTGGGCAGGGCCTCACCAGCGGATGTGCATATCCTCAAGGAAGATAAATCGTATTTGTCAAGGTTTTCGAATTGGAGCATGCTCGCGTAAAGGGAGGGGACACCGAAGAACACGGTTGGCCGGTACGTATCTATGGCAGATAGCAGGGTATCGGGGGTTAAACGGTCGGGAAGGAGGACCACCGAGGCTCCGAGGCCAAAAGGATAGAACACGCTGTTTCCGAGCCCGTACGTGAAGAAAAACTTTGATCCCGACAACAGTATGTCCTCCGATCTGAGTCCTAAGACTGCCCGGGCGTAGTTGTTGATACAGGAGAAGACATCGTGCTGGAGGTGGACCGCAGCCTTGGGTACGCCTAAGCTCCCCGATGTGTAATTCCAAAAGGCCTGATCATCCATGGTCGTGTAGGCCACGTCCAGTTCGTCAGAGCAGTGGTCGACTAAGTCCCAGAAGGATATGTGGCCGTTTCTTTTTTGGGAAACCACAACTATATTGCGCAAATAGAGGAGCTTTTCCTTCCAGACTTTGACTTCCTCGAGATACTCCTCGTGTATGATCATGCACCGAGCCCTGCTGTTATTCAGAAGAAGCCGGTATTCATCGGCCGTATAGAGAGGATTCAAAGGAACAGGCACTGCCCCGATCTTGATTGCGCCATAGAAGCTCGCGATGGCCTCAGGTGAATCGTTCATAGCGAGTACCACCCGATCCTCCATATGTGTACCAAGAAGGAGCAGCGCGTTTCCCACCTTATTTATCAGTTGTTGGATCTTGCTGTAGGTGTATGTCTTGTCTCGATAGTAAATGGCGATCTTATCGCCTAAACCTTTGGCCACGTTCTCGTCAACCAGCTTGCTCGTAATATTATAGTATTGGGGGATATGATCTTGGTATCTGTACCTTGTTTCCATCACGTCCTCAACCTTTGTGTGCGCTCGTTTCGCATCGGGGAACAATCATGTCGTGTTTCCACATTGCGACTACATTGCACAAAGAATGCCAAAAGTAAAATTGAACAATTACAACATGTTCCAGAATGATCCGAAATTAAACTATCATATAAGACAGAAATATACTCACATATTTGTCAGATGTGTGTTAAACTGTTATATGTGATAGATAATCTTAAGCCCGAGGATGCCCTATGAAAACAGATGAAAACGAGTTCTTCAGAGAGTTTACGTTGCGCCTCTGCGGCAGCCTTGAACTCGAAAAGGCCCTGTGGTTCAGTTTTCTCTATGTAGAAGAGATCATGCCTGCCGATGAGCTTATCCTCACCGTCTATGACCTGGGGCTTGGGGTTCTTGAGGTCGTTGCAACGGCCGATGCGGCAGGAGGCGTGCTGAGATCAGGGAAAACCCCTATGCCGCCACATTTGAGAAGAGAATTGGAGGACGTAGCTCGTTATCCGCGAGTCAGAAGGTCCGATGACGTGCTGCAGGACCCCATCATCGCGCTCGTGGCCAAGCACTTCGACTGGCCCGCGTCATCTATTATTGTCGCCCGGCTCATTATAGAGGATCAGTTCATAGGCTCCCTTATAATAAGGGCAGACGGGAAAGGCCGGTACACGGGAGAGCACGAAAGGCTCTGGACACTCGTCAACGAGCCGGCAGCCATCGCGCTCACCAATAGCCGTCGCTATCGGGAACTTTTAAGACTCAAAGACCTCCTGGCTGATGATAGCAGGTATTTCCAGGACGAACTGAGAAAAAACTTCGGTGATGAGATCGTGGGGGCGAATTTCGGTCTGAAGGGTGTTATGGACCAGGTATTGCGCGTTGCCGCGTTATCGAGCCCCGTGCTCCTTTTGGGGGAAACAGGAACAGGCAAGGAGGTCATCGCCAACGCGATCCACAACCTGTCCTCACGCTCTCGCGGCCCCCTCATCAAGGTGAATTGCGGGGCCATACCGGAATCCCTTATGGACAGCGAACTCTTTGGCCATGAGAAGGGGGCCTTTACGGGCGCCTTTTCTCAGAAGAGAGGGAGATTCGAGCGAGCCCAGGGCGGCACAGTCTTTCTTGATGAGGTAGCAGAATTGCCGCCGCAGGCCCAGGTGAGACTCCTAAGGGTGATACAGGAAAAGGAGATCGAGCGTGTGGGCGGAACCGAACCCATCAAAGTCGACATACGTATCATCTCCGCGACCCACAGGGACATTACTGAGCTCGTTAAGGCCGGCTCCTTTCGGGAAGACCTGTACTATAGGCTCGGTGTTTATCCGATCCACATACCATCGTTGAGAGACAGGAAGGCCGACATCCCCGCGCTTGTGGAACACTTCATCAGGGAAAAGACCAAAGAGATGGGTCTCACATCGCTTCCCACCCTTGCGCCCGGAACCATTGATCTGCTCATGGATTACGACTGGCCGGGCAACGTGCGGGAAGTCGGCAATGTGGTAGAAAGGGCTTTGATCCAATCGGGGGGTGGAACCATCAGCCTGGACAGTATCCCGAACCTTAAACCGGCCAGCGTCCGGAGTGTCTCCAATGATGTGGCCGACAGTCTCACGCTCGATCAAGTCGAAGCGAGACACATCAGGCGTATTATGGAACAGACAGGGGGCAAGGTGGAGGGGGAGCAGGGCGCAGCGCTGGCGCTCGGCATGAACCCCGGGACGCTGCGTCACAGAATGCGCAAGCTCGGCATCCCTTTCGGTCGACCGCGGAAAACACCAAGGTGACGAGCGCCAAAGACCGCCGCCGGAACCACCCTCTTTAAGCCCCTTGAGGAGGCTGCTCGCCGCTATCCCAAACGGCTCCGCAGGGCTCAAAACCTTTACCGAATGATCGAGAATCCGATCTGTGGTAATGTAATTACATGGCTACTCTAAAAAGACCGCCCAAGGGAAAGCGAGCGAGCCAGGGAGATCTTTCTGGCTCCGAAGCAGGCGCCATTCAAAAGAAATGGACCGGCAAAATCCCGGTTTGCGTGGTTTTCCCCAATACCTATTACATGGGTATGTCCAATCTTGCCGTGCACATGCTCTACAAGAAACTCAACCAGATGGATAACGTGGTGTGCGAGCGGTGTTTCTACGATGGGGCAACGAAGCCTCTCTCTCTTGAAAGCGCACGTCCACTTTCGTCATTCGATATCATATTCTTCACCCTCTCCTTTGAGCTTGACTATATAAACATCCCGAAAATGCTCGCGACCTCGTCGATACGCCTCAATGCCCGAGAACGGACCGACAAAGAACCGATCCTCGTGGGAGGCGGTATCTGCGTCATGTCAAATCCGGAGCCCCTGCACAATCTCTTCGATCTGTTCATCATGGGCGACATTGAAACAACCGTGGAGCCGTTTATGGAAACGTATGCTGATTTACGCGGCGCCGACCGGCAGGCGATCCTCGATGAGCTGAGCGCGTTTGAGTGGGCCTACAACCCGACGCGCCTTGACGTCACGTATAACGAAGATGGCACCGTGAGGAGCTTTGTCCCCGAAGCGTTCCATGTGAAAATGTCGCACTATCGGGGAAAGACGCTTGGCGCATCAGCTATCGTTACGGACAAAACCGAGTTCTCCCGCATGTTCCTCGTGGAAGGAACGCGTGGGTGCCCTTCGCGATGCCCTTTCTGCCTCATCGGTAACGTCTATGATTTTATTTACGATAACACAATTTGCACCACGCCTGACGTACCCAATATGGGCATTCTCGGGGGAGGGGTCTCTTTCTATCCCGGCATTGAGGAAATAGTGAAAAAAGCCAGAGAAGGCGGAATAAAGATCCACCTTCCCTCCATGAGGATCGACAAGGTTCCCCTGGAGCTTATACGGCTCATGCAAGATGAGATAAAGACGCTCACCTTTGGTATAGAGGCCGCAACCGAGAGGCTGAGGCGTTTCATTGGAAAGCCACTGACCGATGAAGCAATCTACGAAAGGGTCAATACGATCTTAGACATAAAACCGTTTCATCTCAAGCTCTACTTCATGGTTGGTTTGTACGGGGAGACCGGGGAAGATATCGAACGGATCGCCGAGCTTACAAAGAAGATCAAACACATAATGGTCAAAGGCGGCGCGAAAAAAGGCTTTGTCGGCGCCATAACGGTTCATGTAAGCCCGTTTGTGCCCAAGCCCGCGACGCCATTCCAGTGGCTTCCCATGGACCACATGGAAAGTCTGAAAAAGAAGATTGGCTGGCTCAAAAAGGCATTCGGGGCCATAGATAACACATATTTTACGCACGAATCGGTAAAGTTTAGCTTTCTCCAGGCGGTCCTATCGCGGGGCGACAGAAAGGTAGGGGACGTGATTTCGCGCCTGGCAGCAGGAGAGACGTTTTCCAGGGTTCTGACCGATAGCCCGGTTAATCTCAATTTTTATGCCCTCCGCCAAAGAAGCGAAAAAGAGGTCTTTCCCTGGGACTTCATCACAACAGACGCGTCAAAGAAACAACTCTGGCAGCGACTCGTGGCCGCGCTTGCGTAGATCTCTCGTTCTCGCGTGCCCTTTAGTTCGATCCGCTTTGGTTGAGGCAAGCCCGCCCTTGCAAATTTGGCTATCTTACAGCAGGTTTTCTCTCGATTTTCCGCTTTAGAACGGCCGGATCTGGTGTGTGCAGTGTCCAACGACCCCGGAACATGTGCATTGACATTTATGCTCCCTTCCTATAATGTTTACCTATCAAAAATAACGGAAAGGGTTCCTTAAGGGGGTAGAGATGTCCAACCTAAACAAAGTGTTGCTTATCGGAAGGCTGGGTGCAGACCCGGAACTTCGCTATACGGCCGACGGCGTGCCCGTGGCGACCTTCAACGTTGCCACATCGGAATCACGCAAGGACAAGAGCGGCACGAGACAGGAAAAAACCGAATGGCACCGGGTAGTGGCATGGCGGAAACTCGGGGAGATAGCCGGCGAGTATCTGAAGAAGGGGAGACTCGTCTACATCGAGGGCAAAATTCAGTCACGGGAGTATGAGGGAAAAGACGGCGTGAAACGAAAAACCTTCGAAATCATCGCTTCGGAAATGAAGATGATAGGTGGTGGCGGCGCCCCTCAGGGCGAAGAACGAAAACCCTATGCGAACCACAATAGTGACGACGAATTTGTGCCTGAAATTGAAGAAGATGATGTGCCTCTATAACGAAGACCTTACGGCAGGAGAGGGAGCCTAACCCGGAGAGAAACTCGCATGGTTTAGCGCCCCGCGCCGGTCGTCTCGCGCCTTTCCGGTCAGGTTATCTCACGGAGAGCGACAGGTGGACAATAAGACTCTTCACGCCAACAAGATGCGCCGACCGGTATAGCGTTCCTACTCAAATCAACACAAAGAGCTGCGGGAAAGCCCCGGATATGCGCGTCCTATCGTTTGGTTCGCGTGAGTTTCATGGTCACGAGGTTATAACTGTCGGGGCACTGCACCTCGATAGTATCTGAGCTCCACCAGGGCATTGCACCTCCGAACTGAAAGGTGCTGAGCGTTGGAAAGAGGTCATGATAGAAGAAACCGCATAGCCCCGCCGGATTGTGACAGCTAATCTCAAACGTTTCTCCGACGCTATGACCCGCGTTACACTTTGCTTTGACGCCTGTCACCGTACCTACAACCTTGTAACCGATCTCAGGATCTCTCGCCATCTTAACCTCCTTGATAAAGTTGCGTCTTTTGCTCTACGGCTCAACCGAATTATTGGCGGTTCAGCCTGCCGTCCGGCCCAGGCTGTTCTTGTCGAGGGCTCTCGTTGTCCCAGGTGTCTACCTGCGGGGTTTTGATAACTTCGTCGTATTCGGGGATCACGATACCGCGTCTCACCATAATATCGTAAATGATTTTCCCGCGTCGTTCGGCGTATTTTGATTTTCCGTCAATCCGGTAGCGAATGGGATTCGGAAGTATGGCTGCCAATTGCGAGGCCTCCTCGGCAGACAGGCCGCTCGCCGGTTTCCCGAAATAGTGCATGGAAGCGGCCTCGGCGCCGAATATTCCCTCGCCCCATTCGACAACATTGAGATAGATTTCCAAGATCCTCCGTTTTGAAAGTGTTCGTTCGACCCGCCAGGTGATAATCGCTTCTTTCAATTTCCTTACGGGGTTTTTTGCGGGGGTTAGGTAGAGGTTCTTCACGAGCTGCTGGCTGATGGTGCTTCCGCCAAAGGTGAACTTTCCCTTCTCGATATTCTTTTCCAACGCCTTTTCAATGGCATCGAGATCAAACCCGTGGTGAGACCAGAATTTGTCGTCTTCGGCAATGATCACGGCCTTGATCAGATAAGGTGAGATATTCGGGAGCGAAACCCATTTCCTTTGTATCTTTGTGCGCTTGCCCTTGGCTTTCCACTCCTTTTCGCGGTATTCCATAAAGGAGGTCTTGTTCGGGTTTTGTTTCTTCAGTCGCGATACGTCGGGATACATACAATAAAACCCGGCAAAGCATACGGCAAAGACAAGGACAAGGACGATAAAAAGCCTGATGAAGCCAAAACGCCCTGGCGTGGACCTGCCCCTTTTTGCCATTAAAGGCAATCCTCAGACCGGCGAGGGTCACTTTTGGTTTTCAAATCTCTTAACATCAACGAACGGCCCCGCGCGCGAAGTCACATGGGGCAGACGGCCGCCGCATTTTTCTATTTCCTTCATGGGCGATCTTCCTGGTGGGAATCTGCCTTTTTTGTCCCTCAGCCTTAACCATGTTTACCACGCGTCTCGCCCGTTTTGTTGTCCTCTTTTTTGCGCCCTGCCCATGGATTTTATCTATTAACATAATTGAATTGCCGGAAAAAGACAACTCGTGCCATGGCCCTCTTCATAATTTTTTTGAAAGAACAACCAAAACTGGTGTATATTTTCAGAGTCTTATAGAACAACCGTCAATACATTTTCGGGGTGCATTGTGGATTATGGTGATTATGAAGGCGTGATGGGGCTTGAGGTACATGCCCATCTTTTGACCAAGAGCAAAATATTCTGCGGCTGTTCCACGGAATTCGGCGCTCAACCGAACAGCCACACCTGTCCCACGTGCATGGGACTACCCGGGGCCTTGCCGGTGCTCAACAAGAAGGTCGTGGACTTTGCCATCAGGCTTGGCCTTGCACTACATTGCGGTATCAGCAACAAAAGTATCTTTGCACGAAAGAACTATTACTACCCCGATCTTCCCAAGGGGTATCAGATTTCTCAGTACGAAGAGCCCATCTGCACCAATGGATGGCTGGACATCCATATGAACGGAGAGAAGAAGCGGGTCAGGATCAACCGCATCCACATGGAAGAGGATGCCGGAAAGCTCGTCCACGAAAATACCATCGAGACGAGCTCCTACAGCATGGTAGACTACAACCGGTCGAGCACGCCCCTGCTTGAGATCGTCACTGAGCCCGATATATCCACACCGGAGGAGGCCTCGACCTACCTGAAGGCGCTCCGTGACATCCTCATCTATCTCGAGATCTGCGACGGCAATATGGAAGAAGGCAGCTTCCGATGTGATGCGAACGTATCGGTACGCAAGAAGGGGACAAGCGGACTCGGTACGCGCACGGAGATGAAAAATCTCAACTCTTTCAGATACATAGAGAGATCTCTCGATTACGAGATCGCCCGCCAGATAGAGCTCATCAAGAGAGGGGGTACGGTTGTTCAGGAGACGCGACTCTATAACGTTGATGAGGGCGTCACCTATTCCATGCGAGGAAAAGAGGAAGCCCATGACTATCGGTATTTCCCGGAACCCGATCTGTTGCCCCTTATTGTCAGTGACGAATGGGTTGAAGAGGTGAGAAAAACCCTGCCGGAATTGCCGCTCGAGAAGATAGAACGGTTCATGAACGACTACGGCCTTCCGCGATATGACGTGGAGATCCTCGTATCGGATAAAGACCTCGCCGATTATTTTGAGGCAGCCACAAAGCTCTTTTCTGAACCGAAGACCGTGAGCAACTGGATTATGACGGAACTATTAAGAGAGTTCAAGGAGTCGAACATATCACCCAAAGATTCGCCGCTTGCGCCAGAGCATCTTGCAGAACTGCTTATGCTCGTGAGAGATGGTACGATCAGTAACAAAATAGCAAAGGATATATTTCCCGAAGCCTTCAAAACCGGCACCTCTCCCAAGACGATCGTTAGGGAAAAGGGCCTCATTCAGATATCCGATGAGAACGCCCTTCAAGCCACGATTGATCAGATCATCGCCCGCTCTCCCAAAGAGCTGGCCGACTATCGAGCGGGCAAAGATAAGCTCATCGGCTTCTTTGTGGGCCAGGTCATGAAAGAGACCAAGGGAAAAGCAAACCCCAAGTTACTCAACGAACTGCTCTTAAGACGCTTGAAGGGCGAGTGAGGTTATAAGCATGACCGATCACATCTACTGGAAAGACGGGGTGTTATACCTCCTTGATCAAAGGCTTCTGCCTTTCAAGGTGACCTACGTAAAATGTAAAGACTTAAAAGACGTGGCTTTAGCCATCAGCAATATGACCGTCCGCGGTGCTCCGCTCATCGGCATCGTGGCCGCCTACGGGGTTGTGCTCGGCATTAAAGAAGTCATGAGGATGAAAAAGCCTGTCACGGAAAGCAACATACAGACAATCCTGAACAAGCTCGGCCATACGCGGCCCACGGCGGTGAACCTCTTCTGGGCCCTGCAGAAGATGGCCCGGGCCTATGAGAACTACAAAGGGGGCGACGATCTTTTTCAAGCCATGCTTGAAGAGGCAATCGCAATCCACGTCGATGACATCGAAAACAACCGCATGCTCTCCCTGTATGGTGCTGAACTAATCGATGACGGCGACACGATCCTTACGCACTGCAACGCCGGGGCCTTGGCGACCGGAGGGTATGGCACGGCGCTGGGAGTGGTCAGGGCGGCCCACGAATCGGGAAAGAAGATCAAGGTCATCGCCACGGAGACGCGCCCTTACATGCAGGGCGCACGACTCACCGTCTGGGAGCTCATGCAGGAAAAGATCCCTGTTGAGCTTATCCCTGAGAACCACGTGGGACTCATGGCCATGAGGAAAGGCATCGATAAGGTGATCGTGGGCGCAGACCGTATCGCCAAAAATGGCGACACAGCAAATAAGATCGGGACATTTATGCTGGCCCTTTGTGCACACCAGTTTGAGATTCCTTTTTTTGTTGCCGCACCGGTTTCTACCTTCGACCCGCGCACACAGAACGGAACGTACATCGATATCGAGGAAAGGGATGGCAATGAAGTAAAATACCTTAAGGGCGCATTGCTTACGGTAAAGGACGCCAAGGCTCGCTACTTCGGTTTCGACGTAACACCGCACAAGCTCATCTCGAATTTTATTACCGAAAAAGGAATTATCGCAAAGCCCTTCAAGAAGTACATCCCCATGCTCTTTCGGTAAAGAACGTTGAGCACGATTACCCTTTTATCCGATTTTGGCTTACACGACCCATACGTGGGCATCATGAAGGGCGTGATTCTCTCCATCAATGTTCACGTGACCGTGGTCGATATTACCCATGAGATAGAGCCTGGGGATATACGCGAGGCGGCCTTTGTCGTAGACGATTACTGGCGATTCTTCCCTTCTGACTCGGTGCATGTGGCTATTGTCGACCCTACGGTCGGAAGCGAACGAAGACCCATCGTGGTACGCAGGGATACCCATTGTTTCGTTGGCCCGGACAACGGCATCTTCACCCTCATCATGGATGGCGCGTCAGAGGTTTATGCTATTGAAAAGAACGAGTTCATGCTCAAGAAGGTAAGCGGGACTTTTCATGGCAGGGATGTCTTCGCACCGGCAGCCGCGCATCTCGCCCAGGGAATTGCACCTTCGTCTGCGGGAGAAGTCGTGCATGATCCCGTCCGCCTTGACCTTACACCCCGGGTGGAGAATAATGCCCTCAAGGGGCAGGTCGTCCGGATCGACCGGTTCGGCAATGCCATCACCAACATTAAAGGCGAATTTTTGAAAGACTTCGCAAATGGCCGCCCTTTTTCTGTGACCATCGCCGATCTCAAGTTCACGACTTTGAACAGGAGTTACTACGAAAGCCAATTTACCTGTCTCGCAGGCAGCTCGGGCTATATCGAATTCGGATATTTCAAGGGGAGCTTCGCGGCGATCAAGAATATAAAAAAGGGCGAGACGGTTTCGGTCTTCCTCTGACCGGTGCTTGACCCGGGCTCACCCCCGCTATCCGGGAGCCGCCATCCTTACGGATCATCCCTTCCTGAGCGTGTGCTGGCGGATGAATTCGATGACCGCGGGCATGACTGAGATAATAATGATAGCGAAGATGACAATGGTAAAGTTCCGTTTTATCATAGGAATATTGCCGAAGAAGTAGCCGCCAAAGGTAAAAGAGCCTATCCAGGAGATGCCGCCCACCAGATCGCGGCTAATGAACCGCCTGTAGGTCATTCTTCCGATGCCCGCCACAAAAGGGGCGAAGGTCCTGATAATGGGGATGAATCGGGCGATGATAATGGTCTTGCCCCCGTACTTTTCATAGAACTCATGGGTCCTGTTCAGATATTCTTTGTTCAAAAAAGGAACCCGTTCCTTGTGGAAGATTTTCGGCCCCACGAAATGACCTATTGTGTAATTTGTGCTGTTTCCGAGGATTGCAGCAGAGGCGAGCAGACCGAAAAGCGCGAGCACGTTCAAATCGCCCCGCGTGGCAAAGGCCCCAGCGGCGAACAGGAGCGAATCCCCTGGCAAAAAGGGCGTTACTACGAGTCCTGTTTCGCAAAAGATTATGAGAAAGAGTAAGAGATACGTCCATACGCCGTATGACCGGATTATCTCCCCCATATGCACATCGATGTGGAGGACGAAATCGATCGCCATATTAATGAGTCCCATGTCTCACCTCAGTAAAGACGCTTAAGGAAAAAATGTTACTATAGTACACTGATATAGAGAGGCGGTCAATGAAATTGGCCGGATGACCCGTGGTTATGCTCAAACTGTTTGGATATTATATCGTGAGACAAGATGGTGGAAACGAGACGGCAAGAAGGCTTATTTGTATACGCCGCAACTGATGACGTAGTCTTCCATTGCCTGCACGTAATAGACCTTCGGGTGGAGGGTCTTGGTGGCCGCATTAAGATAAACGCATTCGACCATGCCGCTACCTTTGGTTTTTGCCACGTGGATTGTTTCTCTCACGAAGTATTTTCCGTTGGGGTCCTGCATGTCGATCAAGTTCTTCCCCAGCCTGGAACGATCAGAGCCGTTGAGCAGTATGGTTCCGTTGAAATCCTGCGCTATGATGTACAGGCCGTTCTTTACAAATTCGCCCCTCGGATTGCTGAACTCTTCAAATGCTTTCTCTCTTCCGTGGGCCTTAATGTAAGCGGCTGCTTTTTCGACCATCCTTTTTCCGTCTTCCTCGGTAGCCATTTTGAACTGCGTCACGACTTTCTGTATATCCAGAGAAAGTTCGGCCATTTGGGAGATGGAACCGGCGTTCTGGTTTAAGTTCTCGGCCGTCTGTTTTATTGCCTCGGATATACGCTGGATATTCTGGGCTAATTCATTTGTCGTGGCGGTTTGTTGCTCAGATGCTACGGCAATCTGGTTTATCTCGGCGGCAACCGTGCCGACCTGTTTCAAAATGTCCTTGAGCGCACCGTCGGACTTTTTGGCTTCCTGGGTCCCCGTCTCCACGGTTCTGACCCCCTCTTCCATGGAGGTCACCGCCTGTTGCGTCTCGGACTGCATGGCCTTGATCGTTTCGCCTATATGTTTGGTGGCCTGAGTTGTTTTTTCCGCTAGCTTGCGGACCTCGTCTGCCACCACCGCGAAACCCCTGCCGTGTTCACCCGCCCTGGCCGCTTCAATGGCCGCATTCAGGGCGAGCAGGTTAGTCTGGTCCGCAATATCATTAATGAGATTGATGACGCCCCCTATTTCATCGGACCTTCTACCCAAGCCCTCTATGATCTGCGCAGAGGAGTTCACTATAGTGTGTACGCGGCTCATGACCTCGAGAGTCCCGTCTGCCACAGACTGACCGGTGAGCGCTGATTGATTTGCCTTTTCCGAGCTTTTGGCCGCAGACACGCAATTCTCGGCTATTTCGGCAGATGTGGTGGACATCTCCTCGCCGGCGGTCGCCACGGAGTTGACCTGAGCCACGGCGTCATTCATCCCGGCTATCATGAGCTTATATGCTTTGTCCAGGGTATAAGCGGTGCTCGATACAACGTAGCTGTCTTTTGCGAAGTGCGTTAATATGCCATGCAGCTTCTCTAAGGAGGCGTTGAAATTGAGCGCCACCTGGCCTAATTCATCCCGCTCGCCGGTGGGGACGCGCCTGGTGAGATCTCCTCCTGCCACAGCCCCTACGGCGTCGTTCATCTTTCTGATCGGCGTGAGTATGCTCTTTGATACGAAGATTGCTACGAGAAAACAGACGATAATGCCGGCGATTGCAATCCCCAGGGAAACGTACTTCCAATCGAGGATCACGGCCACCAGGACGAACGCGAAAAACCCTGATGCTACAGTCGGTATACTGAGTATGCGTTTTGATATCTTTGTGCTTCCAATCATCAAGCTCGCCCGCCAATCACCAGAGTAACCTCACATCTGCCCCCTGTGTTTATTATCGACCTTTTTCAGAAAATATTAAACATAAAAAAGCGCACGCGCGCGCCACCCTCTTCCGTTGTGCTCTGTGACAGAACACGAATTCTCTCCCCCCTGTCAGGCTCGTTGTTATTTAAGCCCTTCTGTCCTATAATGTAGTTCCTATTTAGATTCAAGGTAATAGCGAGGAGGACCTACATGTCGGAAAAGATTGAGCTTCCCATCACCGGCATGAGCTGTGCCGCATGCTCTGCCCGCATTGAAAGGGAGCTCAACAAGATGGATGAGATTAAAGAAGCCCACGTAAATTTTCCCCTCAAGAAAGCGGTCATTGTGCCGCGGGGCGATATTGAGCTGAAAAAGGTTATTTCGCTCATTCGCGATATCGGATACGACGTTGACGTGGAAGCCGATGTAACGGTGAGGGCGCAGAAGGAAGAGAGGGAATTGAAGAAATCCTTTATCGGGGCTGTCTGCCTCTGCGTGCCAATTTTAATTTTGTCCCTGTGGGCGGCGCTTCCGTATAACAATAGTGTTTTGCTCCTGCTCGCGATTCCCGTTCAGTTTTATTTCGGTATGCGGTTCCATCGGGCGGCTTATCTCGGTCTTAAACACATGAGCGCCGACATGAACACGCTCATATCCGTGGGTACCTCGGCGGCCTTCTTCTACAGCGTTGTCGTCACATTCTTCCCATCAACGATCAGCTCTGCCGGTGTTATGCCCATGACCTATTTTGATTCGAGTGCCACGATCATTACACTTATCCTTCTCGGCCGCTACTTCGAATCAAAGGCAAAAACACGCACCTATACAGCCATCAAGATGCTCTACGAACTCTCGCCCAAAGAATGCGCCGTGATAAAAGACGGCCGGGAGGTGCGAGTGCCTACGGATACGCTGGAGGTGGGTGATCTCGTGCTCGTGAAACCGGGCGAAAGACTGCCCATTGATGGCGCGGTCGTGCAGGGTAGCACCTACGTGGATGAATCCATGATTACAGGGGAAAGCATCCCGGTATCAAAGGGCATGGGTGATGAGGTAATCGGCGGTACCATAAACGGCAAAGGTTCCATAACGGTGAGGACTACGCGTATCGGCAAAGATACAGTCCTTGCAAAGGTGATTCGTCTCGTCGAAGAAGCGCAGTTCACAAAAGCGCCTGTTCAGAGGCTTGCCGATAAAGTCGCCGGGGTCTTTGTGCCCATAGTCATCATCGTGAGTATTTTCGCGTTTTTGGCCTGGTTCTTTTTGGGTCCTGAACCCAGGATCACGAATGCGCTGCTCTCCTTCGTGAGCGTGCTTATCATCGCCTGTCCCTGTGCGCTCGGTCTCGCCACACCCACCGCTATTATGGTAGCGACCGGTGTGGGCGCCAAAAGAGGAATCCTTATTAAGACCGCCGAGGCCCTGGAACTGACGAACAGAACAAGATACGTTCTCTTCGACAAAACTGGTACGTTGACCGAGGGCACGGTGATTCTTTCCGATGTGATGCCGCTCGGCGGTGCCTCGGAAAAAGACCTGCTGGAGGTCGCATTCAATCTTGAGCGCCAGTCCGAACACCCCTTTTCTGACGCCCTTCGGAAAAAAGCCGAAGAATTGAGGTTCATGCCTGTTCCGGTAGAGGATTTCCGCGCAATTGTGGGAAAGGGTGTGAGCGGAAAGATTGGCGATGCACGCTATGTGATCGGCAATAGGAGCCTCTATGAAGAGCGTGGAGGAACGCTCGACCAAGCTGTCGCGGAACAATATGAAGCAAGGGCTAAAGCAGGGGCATCCCCGGTGCTTGTCTGGGGGGATGAGGGTATACTGGGTATTCTCGCTTTCAGCGACAAGGTGCGCGACGAATCGCGTGAGGTAGTAAGCAGCCTCAAGGCCATGGGGATTGAGGCTGTCATGATAACGGGCGACAGCATGGAGGGGGCCCAATCGATCAGCGAAAAGGTAGGAATAAAGAGATATTTCTCTCGAGTCCTGCCTGAAAAGAAAGCAGAGATCGTGGAAGATTTCAGAAAGAACGGCGTGACAGTTATGGTGGGGGACGGCATCAACGATGCCCCTTCGCTCGCGGCAGCCGATGTGGGCGTTGCCATGGGCAGAGGAACGGACATCGCCATCGAGTCCGCCGATATTGTGCTTATGAAGGGGCAGCTTTCACGCCTTTTGAGCCTCGTGAGACTCTCAAGGAAGACGCTGCTCGTGATAAAACAGAACCTTTTCTGGGCCTTCATTTACAACGTCCTCGGTATACCCATCGCCTTCGGCGTGCTCTACCCTTTCTTTCACATCAGATTTGAGCCCATTTTCGGAGCGTTTGCCATGGTGGTGAGCTCCATCTCAGTGGTGAGCAACTCGCTCAAGCTCAAGCTGTTCAAGGACTAAACTATCGAATTCTATCGGCCGGTCATATAAGGTTTATAGAGCCTCAAAAAAAGGAGAACGTCATGAAGTTACCGGAATACATTACTAAGCAAGAAGTGAGTAAGATTTGCAAGACTTTGAAGATCAGGGATTGGACAAAGCTGAAACAGGCGAAGGTGCTGCCGAAAGAAGCAAGGACGATCCTCCGCGAGATGAGCGCTGCCAGAATGGGTATCGACCCCGAAGAGTTTCGCAAAGGCCTGGAGGTGGAGTTGGAACACGGCGTCAGGTTCAAAGACGCCAACGTGACCAACAACCATCCCATCATAACCGGGATGATTGTGCTGGCGCACCTTAAGGAGTCCCTCGATTACTACAAGCTCCTTGACGTGGCCGAGCTCGAGGGAGATCTCTTGAAGGCCGTAGCCGCGGGCAACGTCGCAAAGATCAGGAAGGAATACAAGAAGCTCGCCCAGGCCAGGATTACGCTCGCGAAGGCCGAGGCCGCTCAGGTCAGATAGAGCGGGCCCTGGCTTCGAATGAAGGTCGCTTTATGCTTTGGTAAAAAACGTTGAGAGCTTAAAGGGTCCCAAAGAAGATTATGCGGGGATAAGAAGCGGAAGCCTATCCGCGAGGAGATATCCTTTTACGGTAGGTACGATTCTGTCGGCATCTCTAGTCACGAGGTTTCGCGCAATCAAATCCTCGATGACCCGGGAAGATTGATGATTATCGAGCGCCCCTCTTATCTCAACCCCCTCGAGATTACGGAAACCGAGAAAGAGCCTCTCCAGCTCGAGCTGTTCCGAAGAAAGGGTCTCGCTTCCCTCCACCGGCCTTCTGCGCTCGCTGAGCGCCGTGCAATACTCATTAACGGAAGCGCAGTTCCACCACCTTGTGCCATTGGAGAAGGAATGGGCGGCGGGCCCGAGCCCCAGGTAAAAAGCGTGACGCCAGTACTTAAGATTGTGGCGGGAACGATACGCCTTGCCCCGCGCGAAATTGGACACCTCATAATGGTCGAATCCCTTGTCGCGCAGAAACTGAGAGGTGGCCAAAAAGAGCCTCTCCTGTTTTTTTGCAGAGGGCAAGTTGAGGCCTCCTTTGGCCGCCAATCGTCCGAGCGGCGTTTCGTGATGAAGGGTGAGCTCATAGCAGGAAATATGAGCCGGTCCGCGTGAGGCTGCCTCGTTGAGGGTCGCCATCCAGTCCGACTCGGTCTGGCCGGGCAGCCCATAGATGAGGTCAATGCTCCAATTGACAAATCCTGCGCCGTGAACGAGATCGATCGCCCTTCGCGCGCCTTCCGCCGTATGTCTTCTCTTGAGGAAGACAAGTTCCCTGTCGTTGAGCGATTGCAAGCCAAGGCTCACCCGGTTTATCCCGAGGTCCTTATAGAGTTTGAGCTTCTTTTTGGTTACATCATCAGGGTTCATCTCTACGGTGCACTCTGTATCGGGGGCAAAGTTAAACGTTGATCTGATGTCGTTTACCAGGTCTGTGAAGTCCTTTTCGGTCATGACCGAGGGTGTACCCCCTCCAAAATAGAGCGAGTCGAAACGACCGAACATTTCTCTATATGAGAGCGCCTCAGCGCTCACTGCCTTGACGAATGCCCGGTGAGCCGAGGCGTCGGCAATGGAGTAGAAATCACAATATGCACACTTGGTCTTGCAGAAGGGTACGTGCACATAGAGTCCCGGCTCTTCCCCGCTATTCATCGTCCGTCTTTAAGGCCGCCAGAAAGGCGCTTTGAGGTATCTCCACATCGCCTACCATACGCATCCGTTTCTTGCCTTTCTTTTGTTTCTCCAAAAGCTTCCTCTTTCTCGTCACATCACCGCCATAACATTTGGCGGTCACATCTTTTCTGTAGGCTGAGATGGTGGACCGTGCAATGATCTTACCGCCGATAGCGCCCTGGATCGCGATCTTGAATTGCTGTCTCGGTATTTCGTCCTTCAATCTTTCGCAGACCCGGACCGCCCGTTCCCTGGCATTATCACGATGAACCAGGATCGAGAGTGCATCGACCTTTTCCCCGTTCACCAGTATGTCGAGTTTTACGAGGTCGCTCTCGCGATAATCGATGATTTCATAGTCAAAGGAACCGTAACCCTGGGTGATGCTCTTCAGCCTGTCATAAAAATCGAATATCACCTCGGCGAGCGGCATGTCGAAAGTTATCTCAACCCTGCCGGGCGTGGGGTAGTTGAGGTGTGAGTTCACGCCTCTGCGGTCCATACAGAGCTTAATGACCGCGCCCACATAGCGCTCTGGCACAAGGATACTCGCGCGTATGTACGGTTCTTCCGATTTTCGTATCTTGGCCGGGTCGGGATAGTAAAGCGGATTATCGACCTCTACCATGGCACCCTCGTTCAAGTAGAAGCGGTACTGGACGGACGGTGCCGTCATGATGATGGACTGATCGAATTCCCTTTCAAGCCGTTCCTGAACGATCTCGAGATGAAGAAGCCCCAGAAAGCCGCACCGGAAGCCCTGGCCTAAGGCTGCGGAGGAATCCTTCTCGTAGACAAGCGCCGCATCGTTCAATTTGTATTTCTCCAGGGCATCCACCAGCGAGGGATAATCATCGGAGGCGATGGGATAGATCGAAGAAAACACAACGGGTTTTACCTCGACAAAACCTGGTAGGGGATGAGCTGCCGGGTGTGTATCCAGGGTTATGGTGTCGCCGATACGCGTGTCGCTTACCGTTTTAATCCCTGCGATCAGGTAGCCCACCATGCCGGCTGTGAGCTCCTTCTGGGGCTCCCGGGCAAGCCGAAAGACCCCCACCTCTTCTACCTTATATGTAGTGCCGTTGGACATAAGCCGGATGATATCCCCGTGTCTCACCGTACCGTCGAAGATGCGACAGCTTACGATCGTACCCCGGAATGGATCATAGTGGGCGTCAAAAATGAGCGCTGTGAGCGGTTTTGACGAATCGCCGCTCGGCGGAGGGATTCTCTCAATGACCGCCTTGAAGATGTCTTCGATGCCGGTGCCCTCTTTTGCCGAGCAGAGGATTGCCGATTCTGGGTCGAGCCCGAGCTCGTGGTCTATCTCGTGCTTCACCCGCTCAATATCGGCAACCGGAAGGTCTATTTTATTGATAACAGGAATGATGACGAGATTGTGCTCCAATGCGGCATAGAGATTTCCAAGCGTTTGCGCTTCGACGCCCTGGGCCGCATCGATGAGCAAAAGCACTCCCTCGCAGGAAGCAAGTGCCCGCGACACCTCGTACGAAAAATCCACATGGCCCGGGGTGTCGATGAGATTCAATTCGTAGGGCTCCCCGTCGTCAGCCACATAAGGGAGATCAACGGTCTGACTCTTTATGGTGATGCCCCGCTCGCGCTCGATGTCCATGTTATCCAGGATCTGGTCCCGAAACTGCCGGTCATCGATCAAGTGCGTGTACTGGATGAGACGGTCCGCGAGCGTTGACTTGCCGTGGTCTATGTGCGCGATGATGCTGAAATTTCTAATATGTTTCATGAGCGGGGGGTCTTTTTCACCATCTCTATATCAACTTCCGTACCGAAATCGTTAAGAAGCGCTTGTTGAAGCGTCGCTGCATCTTCTTCTTTCTCTATTTCAATAACGAGTTCGCGATCATCGAGGACTTTCAGCTTACCATATTTCTTTACGACCTCAATCACCTTGTAGGGATCTGTGGTCACCCATCCCTTCATCCGCTTCACGAGTTCCTCGCCGCTGAAGGCGCGCTCTATGGTGAGATCCACCCTGCGCTTTTTTGCCTCCCATCCCACAAGCGCCGGCTGCACGACCATGGGGGTCACAGGGTCATGCATGGCTGCGCATCGAAACCAGAGCTTTGCACGCACCATCGATAACCTCCTTTACTTTCAAGAGTTCTTTGACCAGCCACTACATTAATGGTTTGCGCCTGTAAAGTCAAGTCCGGTAAAAAAAGGGCATCGGGTCAGTCTGTTACGAGCACGAATCTTGCGAATCTGAAACGCTTTGTTTGTATGGTGGCCTACTCCACCCGCGGCCACGAGCTACCCTGCTATAGTCCGCGGATATTGCATCTGAACCGTACAATGCCTCGCAGCGCACAGCGCAGCTTACGGAGGAAAATCAACATGCCATTGCGGGTTTTCTTGCCGGGCCATGTGCTGCATGCCGCCGCCGTAAACCCCGAATACGCGTTTGCGCAGATTTCGTGCGTTACTGCCTCGATCGCATTGGATGCCTTGAAGTGAATCGGAAAACCCGATACAATACGGCGAGGGTCAAAGATGTATACTATAGAGGCCGAACGCCTTATCGTGAGGGAGCTTACCGATTCTGACGTGCCGCTGCTCGCTCAGATGTTCGCCAGGCCGACGACCATGCAGTGGCTTTTCGGAGGCACCCCCATGTCGGCAGAAGAGGCGGGACGTTTTATCAGGGAGCATTTCACCTTTGGGAGGCTATCCTATGGACTCGGCGTGCTGTGCGAGAAAAAGCCTGAGCGCTTTGTCGGTTTCGCGGGACTCTTACCGTGCCGGTATCTCTATGAGGACGATTTTGAACTGGGTTTCGCCCTGATTGAGGATGCGCGGCGAAAGGGCTATGCCACGGAAATCGGCAGGGCTCAAATCGTCTACGGGTTTGAAACCCTGAGCGTACATCGTCTGCTTGCGCTCGTCCACCCGCAAAACAGAGCGTCTTTGCGCACTTTGGAAAAGATCGGCATGAAGCTTTTAAAGACGATCCGGACGGAGGAGCGTGGACCACGGCGTGTCTACGTTGTCAAAAGACCTGCCTGAGCCATCGATACAGATTCTTTGGTCCACTGATCGTTATCTCGCAGTTGATATCCCGGTTCGCCTGTGCGCGCGGCTTCGTACGAGAGTGACGGATTTGCAATCTCCTTTCTTTGTGTAATCGCAAACCGGCTTGTACGCATAAAAGCTCGTCTTCTTCTCACCGGAGCTTCTCACAAAAGAAGCGGACGAATATGATTATCGGCCATGAAAGCCGCACAGCCGTACGTCGAAATCATTGGCGTAATACGTCTCTTTTGTGGTATAGAAAAAGGGGTTTTTCATGATGTATTTTCAAGACTTGATATTGGCATTACAGAAGTTCTGGGCGGACAAAGGCTGTATCGTGCAACAGCCCTACGACGTGGAAGTCGGGGCAGGCACGTTTCATCCCGCCACGTTTTTGCGATGCCTTGGTCCCGAGCCCTGGAACGCTGCATACGTGCAGCCCTCACGAAGGCCAGCCGACGGGCGCTACGGTGAAAATCCGAACCGACTCCAGCACTACTATCAGTTCCAGGTTGTGATGAAACCGTCGCCCAAAGAGATTCAGGACATCTATATTGAAAGCTTGAAAAGCTTCGGCGTTGACACATCATATCATGATATCCGTTTTGTGGAAGATGACTGGGAATCGCCCACGCTTGGCGCCTGGGGCTTAGGATGGGAAGTGTGGCTCGACGGCATGGAAATCACGCAGTTCACTTACTTTCAGCAGGCAGGCGGCGTCAACCTTTCGCCCATCACCGTGGAGATCACCTACGGCATTGAACGCATCGCCATGTATCTGCAGGACGTGGATAGCGTCTATCGCATCAGATGGAACAAGGATGTTCTCTACGGGGACGTATTCCTCGATCCGGAGCGGGAGTTCTCCACGTACAATTTTGAGGAATCTGATCCGGCCATGCTTCGGAGCCTCTTCGATACCTTTGAGCGCGAAGGGGAGAAACTGGTAAGGGGAAGGGGACTCATCTATCCCTCCTATGACTTCTGTCTCAAATGTTCCCATGTCTTTAACCTTCTCGATGCACGGGGCGCCATCAGCGTCACAGAGCGGGCAAATTATATCGGCAGAGTGCGTAATCTCGCAAAGATGTGCGCCGAGCTCTACGTGCAAAAAAGAGAGGAACTTGGTTTTCCGCTTCTGAAAAAGTAAGATGCTTAGCTCTTAACAATGGAGTCCCGCTTGAGAACGTTATTGCTTGAGATTGGCACAGAAGAGATCCCCGCGCGGTTTCTCGCGCCCGCAAAAGAAGGGTTCAAGAAACTTCTCGAAGAGGCACTTGTCCGATCGCGCATTGTGCATGGCGAGATTACGGTCAAGGCCACACCACGGCGCATGGCCGCCATGGTGCACGATGTGGCGGAAAAACAGGAAGAAACCACGATCATCAAGTACGGCCCCCCCTGGAACCGGGCTTACGACGAATCAGGCAAGCCCACCAAGGCTGCGCTCGGATTTGCAAAATCACAGGGCGTTGAGCCTGATGCCGTAAAAAAGGGCGTAAAGGATGGCGTCGAATTTGTCACTGTAGAAAAATTCGAGAAGGGCGAAGACACGAAAACGATTCTCGCGGCGATTCTCCCGGATGTTATTGCCCGGGTTCCCTTTCAGAAAAAGATGCGCTGGGGTGCCGAAACTTTCGAATACGCGAGGCCCATTCAATGGGTTCTCTGTCTTTTAGGTGACGAACCCGTGGAATTTTCGGTTGCCGATGTGACAAGCGGCAACACCACACGCTGCCACCGGTTTCTGTCCACAGGAAGCGTGGTTGTGAGCGACGCCTCGGTATATATGGATACGCTCCGGAAGCACTACGTCATCATCGACGAGGCCGAGCGGCTTACCACGGTTAAGGCCGGTGTCAAGCGCATTGAAGACGAGGTCAAGGGCCATGCAGTGGGCGACGAGGAATTGATCCAGGAGATCATCTATATCACAGAGTATCCCTACCCGCTTCTTGGCACCTTCGAAGAGGCCTACCTGAATCTCCCGAAAGAAGTTCTGGTGAACGTGATGAAGAGTCATCAGCGCTATATCCCCGTGGAAGACGATAAAGACGGTCTCAAACCGTGCTTTATATTTTTCGCCAATACGATCCCCAAAGAGGACAAGAACGTGGTGCATGGCAACGAGAAGGTGCTCAAGGCGCGCCTGGCCGATGCACGGTTCTTCTATGAGGAAGACAAGAAGTTAAGGCTCATCGACCGCTCCGAGCGGTTGAGCTCCATTGTTTTTCACGTGAAGCTCGGCACCCTGAAGGACAAGACCGATCGCGTGATCGCAATCGGCGATTATCTTGCCTTAATGATCGATCAAGGTCTTAGGGCCAAAGTCGCTGACGCAGCACGAATCATGAAGGCCGACCTGGCGACGCATATGGTCGGAGAATTCCCTGAGCTACAGGGTACCATGGGAAGGATCTACGCGCTTGCAGAAGGCGAAGACAGAGACGTGGCAGAAGCTATCGAAGAACACTATCTGCCTGCAAGCGGAGACGGCAAGCTGCCTGCAACGTGGGCCGGGGCGATTTTAAGCATCGCCGACAAGGCCGATTCCATCATGTCTTTCTTCTCGGTTAACATTGCGCCCACAGGTAACCTTGACCCCTACGCCCTTCGCAGACAGTCTTTAGGGATCGTGCGGATTGTGCTTAATAAGAAACTACATATTTCCCTTGAGGGCCTGCTGAAAGCTGCGTATGACAGCGGATCGAAGATCCCAAAGAGGCTCCCCTTCGAAGAGACCAGGGCAGCGATCCTCGATTTTATCGTCACACGCTTCAAGTTCTTGATGCTCGAAGAGAACCACGACCAGGATTACGTGGAGAGTGTGCTCGACCTTGTCTCACGTGACATCTACGACGGGTATGAGCGTCTGATCGCCCTCGAAACGCAAAAGTCCAAAGAAGATTTCGACAGGCTCATGGTTGGTTTCAGACGTGTGTACAATATCACCAAGCAGATTGAGACGGACCCCGCTGTGGATACTCGAATCTTTGCTCTTAATGAAGAGAGGGACCTGTTCAATTTGTACGAAGCGAGCCGCGAGGTCTTCATCAAGCTCATTGAAGAGCGCGCGTATGCCAAGGCCCTGTCAGTGCTCGTCGGTTTTAAAGAGAGCATCGACAACTATTTCGATAAGGTTTTTGTCATGGACAAGGACGAGACCGTAAGGAACAACAGGCTTGCTGCACTTGCAAAGATAAAGAATATGTTTCTGACGTTTGCCGATTTTTCAAAAATCCGCGTCGAATGAGGAGGATTGTTATGGGAAAAGCGAAGTATGTCTATTTTTTCGGGGGCAACAAGGCAGAGGGTAATATGGGTCTTAAGAACCTGCTTGGCGGCAAGGGCGCCGGGCTCGCCGATATGGTCAACCGGGGTATCCCCGTACCGCCCGGGTTTACCATTACGACTGAGGTATGCACGCTCTTTTACAAAGGCGGCATGAAGCTCCCTCAGGGTCTCAAAGAGCAGGTCCTGGAGAACCTCAAGAAGACGGAGAAGATCATGGGCTCGAAATTCGGCGATTCCCAGAATCCGCTTCTGTTCTCTGTGCGTTCGGGCGCGCGGGTCAGCATGCCCGGTATGATGGACACGGTACTTAATCTCGGACTCAATGAAAAGACCGTAGCAGGTCTCGTGCGTCTTTCCGGCAATGAGCGGTTCGCTTATGACTGCTATCGCCGCTTTGTCCAGATGTACGGCGATGTGGTTTTGGGACTTAAGCCGCAAAGCAAGGAAGAGCACGACCCCTTCGAGGTGATCATCGATGCGAAGAAGAAGGCGAGAGGCATAAAGTTTGATACGGAACTGACCGTAGCAGATCTTAAGGACCTGGTGGAGAGCTTCAAGAAGGCCATCAAAGACAGATTGAAAATAAGTTTTCCCGAAGACCCCTTCGAACAACTCTGGGGGGCTATCGGCGCGGTTTTTAACTCGTGGAACACGGATCGGGCCATCGCCTACCGTGAGCTCAACAATATCCCAGGCGATTGGGGAACGGCTGTCAATGTTCAGTGCATGGTTTTCGGCAACATGGGTGAGACAAGCGGCACGGGCGTGGCATTTACACGTAACCCTGCGAGCGGTGAAAATGAATTCTATGGTGAGTATCTCGTGAACGCCCAGGGCGAGGACGTAGTCGCCGGTATCAGGACGCCCCTCCCCATTAACAAGAAACAGAAAACGGATGCCTCGGTTAAGTCTCTGGAAGAACTCTGGCCCGGGATATATAAGGAAGTAATCAAGATCAGGAACATTCTGGAGAAGAGCTACCGCGACATGCAGGACGTGGAATTTACGATTCAGAACAAAAAACTCTGGATGCTCCAGACGAGGACCGGCAAGAGAACGGCTTTTGCAGCCTTCAAGATCGCTGTGGACATGGTAAAGGAAAAGCTCATTACCAAAGAAGAGGCGCTTATGCGTGTGGAGCCCGATCAGCTCAATCAGCTTTTGCGCCCCATTTTTGACCCCAAAGAAAAAGAGAGGGCATTGAAGGCCGGCGACATGGTGGCCAAAGGGTTGAATGCGGGGCCCGGCGCCGCGGCAGGTAAGGTTGTTTTCAGCGCCGAAGACGCGGAAGCCTGGGCGGCAAGGAAGGAACAGGTGATCCTCGTCAGGATCGACACCTCACCGGAGGATATCCGGGGTATGAACGCGGCCCAGGGCATTCTCACTTCTCGAGGGGGCATGACGAGCCACGCTGCGCTCGTTGCCCGTCAGATGGGTAAGGTCTGCGTTGCCGGCTGCGGCTCACTCGATATCGATTATGCAAAAAAGGTCATCCGCGTCAAGGATAAAGCCATCAGGGAAGGTGAATTTGTCTCTATCGATGGGACAACCGGAGAGGTATTTGCCGGACAGATCAAGACAATACCGTCCGAAATCCTCCGTGTGCTCCTGGAAAAGACCCTGAAGCCGGCACAGTCGAAGATTTATCAGGATTTTGCTCTGCTTATGAAGTGGGCTGACGAGGCAAGGAAACTCGGCATCAGGACGAACGCCGACCAGCCGGATCAGGCTGCGGTTGCCGTGGCATTCGGCGCTGAAGGTATCGGCCTGTGCCGCACCGAACATATGTTCTTCGAGGGCGACCGGATTGATGCGGTCCGCGAGATGATTCTCGCAGAAGACCGGGCGGGCAGGGTAGAGGCCTTGAAAAAGCTGCTTCCCATGCAGCGGAAAGACTTCGTGGGTCTGTTTACAGTTATGAAGGGGCTCCCTGTTACAATCAGGACACTCGACCCGCCGCTCCATGAATTCCTTCCCCATACCGACAGGGAAGTGCAGGACCTGGCGCAGAAGATGGGCATTTCTGCCGAAAAAGTGCAGCTAAAGATAGATAGTCTCCACGAAGCAAACCCCATGCTGGGACACCGGGGCTGCCGGCTCGGCATTGTTTTTCCGGAAATCACAGAGATGCAGGCCAGGGCGATTTTCGAGGCCGCCTGTGAGGTGAAGAAGAAAGGCATCAACGTGAAACCGGAAGTGATGATACCGCTCGTGGGCAACGTGAAAGAGCTCACGCTCCAGAAAGAAGTTGTGGTGAAGGTGGCGGAAGAGGTGTTTAAAATCAACAAAACCAAGATCGAATACATGGTGGGCACCATGATCGAGATACCGAGAGCGGCCATTACCGCGGATGAAATAGCCACAGAAGCAGAGTTTTTCTCCTTCGGCACCAACGATCTGACACAGACAACCCTGGGCATGAGTCGTGACGACGCAGGCAAATTCCTGGTTCCTTATGTGGAAAAGGAGATTTACACATTCGATCCCTTCCAGAGGATTGATGAGGGCGGGGTAGGCAAGCTCATGAAGATGGGTGTTGACCTTGGCAGAGGCACACGGAAGAATTTGAAGTGCGGCATCTGCGGGGAACATGGTGGCGAGCCCAATTCCGTTGAGTTTTGCCACAAGGTCGGGCTCAATTATGTGAGCTGCTCGCCTTATCGGGTAACCATTGCGAAACTGGCGGCTGCGCGGGCGGCCATAAAAGACAAACCGGCTAAAAAGGCTCAGGCCAAAAAGAAGTAGAACGCCTGGAAAATAGTATTAAAGAAGGGGAAGCGGTGATCACCGTTTCCCCTTTTCATTAGGATCTCTTGTCGGTGCTATTCGGGAGATGATGTTTCGCCGAGGACTATATCCCCGGTGAGCGAGATGGCCTTCTGTTTCCCCAGCTCGTCGATTTTGCGCAAGGGTCGCTCAAGCACGTTGCTCCGGGTCGTGAGGAGCGCATCGTACTCCTTCTTCGCGGCGTCGAGCCTCTCACCCATGATCCTGAATTTGTCCTTGAAGGCGGTCCATTGTTTGGAGAAATCCATAAGGAGCGTAAGGATCTCCGAGGCCGTACGTTCCAGGTTGAAGTTCTCAATGGACTGTCTGATCACGGCGAGGACTGCATAGAGGGTAAAGGGTGAGCAGAGAATGACCTTCTGACGCAGCGCCTCATCCATGATGGTGGGATCTGCCTCATTGATGAACCCGTAGACCTGTTCGTTTGGTATGAATATGAGCACGTAATCGACCGTGTTATCGGCAGGGTTTATGTATTCGCGGCTCGTGACCTGTTTGATCATGAGTTTTGTGTTCTTCAGGAGCTCGTCGCGAAAACGCTTCTTGTCGTGGTCCGATTCGGCGTCAAGATAGTGGACATAGTTGTCAAGCGGAAATTTCACATCCATATTAATCTTTAAGCTATTGGGCAGAAGAAAGGTATAATCGGGCCTTCCTGAGGAGTGCTCCAGGGTCTTCTGTTTGATGTAGTTCACGCCTTCTACCATGCCGATGAGGCGGATAATGTCTTCCGCCATTCTTTCGCCCCATTCCCCTCTCTTTTTCGAGCTTGCAAGCGCGTGGCCCAGGTGCTCGGTGGTCTCTTTGAGTTTGGAAGTCACCTCTTCATGTTTCTTGATGAGCGTCGCGACTTCGGTGATCTTCTCGCCGCTCACCTTGCCAACCTCTTCTACCCTTCTTTGGACCTCAGTGAGGGATTTGCCGATGGTTTCGATATTCCTGTCGATGAGCTCCTTTTTGCCTTCCAGTTCTTTTTTGTTCTCAGCGGTCTGCGATTTCATCTTTTCTTCGGCGAGCTTGATGAATTCGTCGGCGTATTTCTTGAATTCTTCCGTATTCTTGGTGAGTGCATCAAGAGATAGGGCCTTGAAGGTATCGCTCAATTCGCCCCTCACCTTTTCGATGCGTTCCATTTCCTCTTTGAGGTGTTGTTCGGAGGCTTCAAGCCTGGTGAGCGCCTCTACCCTGGCCTGCGTCTCAAGGCTTAGTTCGTTTCTCAGCCTCTCGGTTTCCTGGTCCTGCGAGCAACTGCGCTCTCTTAACTCACCGATGATTGCGTCGCCGGAGGCCAGGCGACTTTCAAGCTCGGACGTCCTCCGGTGATGGCGCGACGCCGCAAAAAACCAGACCACGGCCGCACCGGCCGCACATCCCAGGATGAAAAAGATGACCGACCAGACCGTCATCCGCGAACCACCTCCGGCACAAGGACCCATTCAACCGTCCATCTGTCATTGTCGCCCCTTTTCAGACAGACCATGCCGCCCATTTTGAAAGCGATGCAGTTTCTCTCGCTGTCACCCTCAAGCAGAAGCCCCGCGAGTTTGGCGAGATGGGGAAGGTGGCCGACGATTATCATGTCTTCGTTGCTCGCCTTCAGGCGGCTAAACCAGGTCCCTGGATCATCCTGAGGCGAGAGCCCCTCCACAGCGAAGAGAGGCACCTTGGGCCGTATGAAATCGGCGAGCATCTGAGCGGTCTGTGCGGCCCGTTTCTTTCCGCTGTGGTATATGGCATTCACGGCAACAGGAAGCCTTGCCGCGTATTCAGCTACCTTGCGTATGTCGGTGAGTCCCCGGGCGGTAAGACCCCTCTCTGGATCTTCCTCTTCCTTTTTTGCCTCTGCATGTTGCACAAGATAGAGTCGCATGCCCACATACCCCCTTCTGATTTATTCAATCCGGCAAAGCTTATGGTACCATATTTCACCAATAGATCAATAGTCTTTCAACGGGAAGCTTGTGACCCTCCTAAGATGGCTGACGGAGCCGGAACACGTGGCTCCGCCGCTCGAAGCTGATTTATTTAAGGGCATCAACCCCCATTGGCTGCCCGCCATTTATCAGCCGGACGCCCTACCCGGTCGAAACGAGCATCTGTCCTTGGGAAGAGGGACCAGATAGAGTGCCACGCGATGACTCCTCCAGACCTTAACCCTGCTGCCCGCGTTTGAGAACGCCCACCTTTCATTGCAGGTGAATCACACCGCAATGCACCAACATAACATATTGTAATATTTAAACCTGACGCAAATCACACTTTCGTTGGCCTGTGACTCAATTTGCCTTGTCGTTAGTCCGGCATTTCTGCAAAAACTTGTATGTAACACGCGGAAACCATAGTGATTAAGCTTTTTATGCACGAACACCTTCGTCGCTTGTCCCCATCCGAATGTCACGATGTCGGGGCATTTCTGTCATTGTAACTTACTATAATCATAAAAGGTGATACAAATCACACTTTCCAAAACCCCTGCTGCAGTAATCACGTACCCGCTCATGGCAACGAGAGCCTTTCGCTCTACCTTCATGCGTCACGGGGAGGCAACATTATATGGTTCGCGTGGATCTCATCAACGATAAAGAAGTGTACATTCGCTTGACCGACGGGACGCCCAAGATGACTGGTTCCCCTTGTGTAACCAGGCCTTAAGGCGGTAGTGGGCTATCTGAATCATAGATCTGTCATATACGTCAGTTGTGGAATCCACCTATCCAGCCAACGGGTATTTGTCTGTCGTATATGACAGTTGTGTGCCAACCTCTCGAAAGAAAAAGAGGTTGATCGCAAACCTGAAGAAAACAGAGCGCCCATGATCAAAGGGAACTAAATACAAAAGGGTTCGCCAAATGGATTAACAGGGAAAAGGGAGTGTGGCTCCTTCTGTAGAAAGGCTGACTCTGAAGGCACGATCAAGCGAGGTAAGTGCGGTGAGTGAGAAGAGGCGGATGGCGTTGTGGCGAACCGGGATTGTTTCTCTGGCCATTGCATGATAGATTTTGGATTGGGCGTAAAAATTGCTGGCGATAAATCCAGAGATCGTGAAGGTATCGCCGGTCGATCCCTGTATCCAAAACCAGGCGGCATGACGCTCACGAGGGAGTCTGAATCATAGAAAATCCAGCCGGAATAGGTAAGGGAGGGCTAAATCATGTCTTTGCAATTAGAGTATTTTATGAAGGTCATTGTGGATGTTGCTACCCCCATAGAAGTAGGACGCACCCCAGAAGGGTTGTTACGCATTATTCCAATCGTCGGCGGAACATTTGAGGGGCCGAGAATCAGAGGAAGCGTAATAAATGGCGGGGCCGATTGGAATTTGCAACGGTCTGATGGAATTAGAAAAGCCTGGGCCAGATACACACTGAAGACGGACGACGAGGTCCTCATATCAGTCACAAACGAAGGCTTCATCTACACACCCAATCTCTCACAAGCAAATCAGGCGCCAGTGGATCCGGGCGCATATTACGCGAGAACAAGCCCGAGATTCCTGGTCGCCGATGACAAGTACGCATGGATCAACAATTCTATCTTTGTCGGATCGCTGATGAAGGGTGTTGATGACAAGGTGCACCTGGAGTTCTATCAGGTGATATGACAAATTCCGTTACTGCGGCGCTGTGTATTGAACAATCGACTCGTCTTCGTCGGTATCCAGATGGAGCGAGTCTCTTTCATGGTTACCCGGAAGAACGAACGCTCCACGCATTACCACATTGCTAACCAAGAAGTACTGTTCGCACGAGACGCTTCGAGGCAGACGCGGAAAAAGCATGAGGGATTGATAACGGCGGGGACGGTAAGCAGAAAAAGGGAGCTAACTAGCCGACTTTTAAAAGAAAAGCCACCGGAAGACCTGTCTGTTGACGGCAGTTCCGGTGGCCGAGTACGACACCCCTCCGGCAACCAGCGAGCGCGGAGGAGAGTAATTTCAATTATAGCACGTCTCGCGAGTTCGTCAACAAGAAAAAGGGACAGTTTTCGATACCCCCCCCCTTACATGGGACGCGCCGGGCTTTCGTGATGCCTTACGCTATCTGCGCTGAGCTGGATAACTCTATAAGGGCATTACGAAAAGTGAACGGGGTGCACGGTAAGGAGGGCGTTGGCAGGTCGGGTAAAAAAGAGGCCGTCGGAGAGACGGCCTGGCTAATTGGAATAATTGGTGGAGCTGAAGGGGATTGAACCCTCGACCCCTTGACTGCCAGTCAAGTACTCTCCCAGCTGAGCTACAGCCCCGTAGCGTATTTTATAGCAGCAACTTGTCCGCATGTCAAACAGTTTCGGCAAAGCCATGACTTGAATAGAGAGCCGGAAACCTCAGAATGGGCGTGCGTAGACAAAAGAGAGGTTCCTGCCTGAAACACAGGGTCGAGCTATCTCGGCGCCGAATTTTGCCCACACATGCGGTCACCAGCGAGAGCCGCGGATGATTTGCAACGCAAATACAAACTTGAGAGCCATCGCGGGGGGTGAGGAACCGTAGCGAAAGCCTCAAAGCATTGACCCCTGGTAGAGTCGTCTAATGCCTAGTATAACAAGTAGGGAGATTCCGGCGGACCGCAGCGGGAATAAAGAGACCTGACAGGCAGGGCTCAAACTCAAGAAGGCGAGGGCGCTTAAGACCACGTAAACTTGCCTTCACCATAACAAAAAAAGCGATTAGACGAGAAGTCCTTGCCAAACAATGATACGCCGTCATTCCAACGGGTTATCCGGCCCCAAAACCTCGCTATCGGGTCCTAAAACGCAATTCCACGCAGTCAATGTGTGATTTGTATCAACTTTTATGATTACAGTACGTTACGCGGGAGCGATAGACGTCTCCCCCGTGGGTTTCTGCAATCACGCTTGCTAAAGGCTCTGTGATTTGTATCAATCCCAAAAATCAAAGAATAATATAAAATAAATCCCAGGTACAGACGCTCGTCGGAGCGAGCCGCGCAACACGGTGGCAGTAAGAAGCGCAACCGACATTTGCGCCCCTTGTCATGGGAGCTCGGGCTCCGCCGTAAGATCATGAGAACAGGGATGGGGTGAGGGATGCAAGTTCCGATAGTTTGGAGTCAAGGCATGCTGATATCGGTGGCCCTTCATCTACCGGCTCCCGACATTCGTGCGACCCGACGGCCCTCACGCACCCCTGGCGAACCACCGGCACTCTGAAGCATAGAGAATAAATATGAAACACCAAAGTGTGATTTGTATCATATTTTATGATTACGGAGACTTATACTATCATGAGACGGTCACTCGCAGAACCGATTCGGCGGTTAATCAGAGGTTCCAGTGCCGCTAATATACATAATTACATAATGTTACCCCATAATCTTTATTGAATATGGGGGTAAATGTTTGCGCTCAAACCGCGGGGATACACGAGAACAATAAACATGAAAGTGTGATTTGTATCACTTCCTGTGATTACGAGATCATACACCTAGAAATGAACCCCCATTATTTAGATCTGTGTGCGTTCCGACCGGGTAGGTACAGGCCTTAAGGTCTGGGATTATACGCGAGCGGTGGCGATAGCCGTATCTCTCTCTGAAGGAGGAAGATCCATAATAGAAAAAAGCTTCTGCACGGATCGGACTGAGCCCGGTATAGAACAGGGTAATGGCGAGTGGCGCGATCCCAATTGGTAGGCAGAGCGGTGAAGAAGCCGGTACGGAAATCGACTCGCGTGCTCACGTGCATGACCGCCGCAAATTGCTAGCGAGCCCCCGCGGATCTGTCGTACAGATCGCGGTAAATCACCAGGCAAACGAAAACGCAATTATATACTTGACAAACCCAAGACCATGTGCTATCATTACTGTATGGAGGATATGACATGGAAAAGATAGGGTTTTCTGCTCCATACTTTACGGACGAAGAAAAAGCGCGCGAATATCTTGAAAAACTTCGTTGGCCTGATGTTGTTGTGTGTCCTCATTGCGGTAGTAGGGAGGCACACTATCGTCTACAAGGTGATGCTCACCGGAAAGGACTGTGGAAATGCCAAGAGTGCCGAAAACAGTTCTCCGTGACTGTGGGTACGGTCTTTGAGCGTAGCCACATACCCTTACACAAGTGGTTGTTGGCTACCTATCTACTATGTTCCTCCAAGAAGGGTATGTCCTCTCATCAGTTGCACAGAACATTGGGTGTCACCTATAAGTCAGCGTGGTTTATGGCTCACCGTATCCGTTTCGCTATGCGACAAAGACCTACAAGGCTTCTTGAGGGGATCATTGAAGCCGATGAAACCTATGTCGGGGGTAAGGTTCGCGGCGGGGGGACTGGGCGCGGTACAGACAACAAAACCCCCGTCTTTGCCCTTGTGGAGAGAAATGGTAAAGTCAGGTCTATGCCAGTTAAGCGCGTAGACAGCGTGAACCTTAAACAGATCATAAGGGAGAACGTTGACAAATCCGCTAAGATCATGACTGATGAATTCGGCTCTTACAATGGATTGGGTTGTGAGTTCGCTTCTCATGAGACTGTCTGTCACAGCGCAAAAGAATACGCTCGCGGCGATGTTCATACGAATACGGTTGAAGGATACTTCAGCCTTCTGAAACGTGGTATAATAGGGGTGTATCATCATGTAGATAGCAACCACCTTCACAGGTACCTTGCGGAGTTCGATATGAGATATAATTACAGACATGAGAATGATGCGACACGGACGGTTGCGGCTCTTAAGGGAATTGAAGGAAGAAGGTTAACGTACAAGGACTGATTATTTGACTGAAGAAAAGAAAACAAAGACCGAGGACGGGAGCGAAAAGGAAGTACAGGAAGAAGAAATCTTAAAAGCTGATTTCGATTCCGTGCTTAAGGGACTTTTGGCTACAGCACCTGAACCGAGAAAGAAAAAAGGTAAAAAATAAAGGGAGAGCCGAAGCTCTCCCCGTTGGTTTGTGCTAATGCCTTACAGGCGCTTCCGTACCATGACAGGCTTTGTGGGCCTTACGACAAACCGTCTGCCCGTATGTTTCTTACGGGTTGGTTGACGCTGTTTCATAGCGTACCTCCTTTTGCCCTTGACATCAGTTAGGAAGCACGCTATACTAGTAATAGACGTAAACGCGCCCTAATGAATGTGGGGCATAGATTAACCACTTGTTGACGCAAGTGGGAATAGGGTTTGAAAGAGACTTTGTTTACCAGAACAAAGCCTCTTTTTTTATGATCTTATTTCATGAACACCGCCTCTCGTTTCGGGACGATCTATTTTTATCCTATATGTACAATCTTCCCTGTTGTATACAAATATTGACGGCTTGCTGTTTAGGGTAGCCCTAAGCACCTCCCTGGCGTTCTTCTCGCTGATCGGCCAATTGCGTTTGCGGAATTCAGTTTCAAGCTCAGATAGTTTCAGCGGCTTGTTCCCATTCTCAAGGAAAACTGTTTGAGCTTTGTTCCAATTGGGGCTATTGGCTGTGTCGGCCATAAAGCGTATCGCCGTGTTGGGGGCACAATGAAACTATTTGACTGTAATGAAATCGGGTAGTTAGGAGATTACTTTATTATAAATGTTGTGTTTGTCTTTATCCGGGGACAAAAAACGATTGATCTTTTACCCGTTAATGATAAAATCATAGTAAATCGCAATCGAGAGTGGGCCGCGAAAGAACTGTAATTACTTAATGGCCTTCCATCTTCCTTTATCTGATCTATAAATGTTGTCTTTATAGACAACGATCAAATAACTGTCATAGGAGGAAAACCATGAGGCTCCCCGACGACGCTGTCCGTTACATTGACTTACCGGATGTTTCTGAGACATTTGCTGACTCCGTTGGTTTGGTTACATTTGATGGCCAATCTGCTCGCATTGAACTGTGTGTTACCAGAATGGATATGCCACAAACACCTAAAAAACCCACTGGGAGAAGGTACCCAGTTTGCCGCATGGTGATGCCTCCAGACGCTTTTATCGGTTTATACAACTCTCTTGAAAATCTGATCCGAGGGCTTGAACAGCAAGGCGTACTAAAAAGAGGGGAACCACCCAAAAAACCTCCTTTCGTACAATAGAGATTTTCGGGAACTTTTAGCTTCAGCGTCAAACAACTCACGCTAACCATAACCCCATTATAGAACATATGTTCTACTTTGTCAATCTTAAAACGCTAACTAAACTATCGTATGTTATAGATAGCGCGGCCGTACTGTCATATTATACAGTTTGTGCTTGACAATTAGAACATATGTGCTACAATGATATTAAAGGAGACGATCTTATATGCAACCAGCTAACGAAGTTGAGCGTTCATCGGCGGTTGAAGATGTTGAATTAGCATCTCCTCCCAATTGTCCCGGTTGGCCGCCAGCGGAACTACCAGAGCATGAATGTGTGTTGCCCCACGTCGGGCTGCCTCATCCCATCGGTCATGAGCAGGAAGACGAGAACTAAAATCGTTGCTCTGCCCAACGTACATGGCCTTCCAATGGGTTGGGTCTGTTCTATAGGCAAAAACATACAGACCAGCGACCCGGTTCCAGTTGGCGTTAGGATCATACACAGTAAACCCCAAGGTTTCTCCATTACCCAATGGCCAATTACACACCATAAAGCCCCCCTTGCTATTAGGAATTTTGATTCTGTAAAACCACAAAATATACAGGGAGGCGCTACGCAGCCAACGAGTAGTCAACTCGCCGCTTACGTAACACCTCTTTCGAGATGCCACTCGGTTATGGCCTGTCGAGAAAGTGCTTCGGGGTGCGGGTGACTAATCCACTTACCCCTCCACTTGTTTCCTCAAGGGTGCAGAACCTTGCGAACGCCTACCCATCGTTAAGTAAGCTATCAACTTACTCATTGCGCAGCCTCCTTTTTGCTGTTTCCAGCAATAGGTTGATGGGGAAGCGGTGCCTCCCTGTATATTATTGTAGACCGAGACACGATATTGTCAATCAATATGTTTTGGGTTTCTTAAATATATAATCGCGAACGAAAATGCAAAACAGAAAAGTGTGATTTGTGTCAACTATAATAATTACAACAGATTATACGCCGACAAGCCAGGATATTGGCACAAAAAGTGTCCCAAAACATGGAATAAATGCCAATCTGTGCCACAGAAAGTGTGATTTGTATCAAATATAACGATTACGATATGTTATGAGCGAAAAAGCCGCCGATACGATCAGGGCGTGAGCCGAGCCACTTAACCAAAGGGATCAATTACATTGGGAGGTTATATGATATCTCGGCGCGTCCCGGCGAGCGCCACGCCCTCGCACAGAGTCCGACCCGGATGTGAGTTACCGACAAGCCTCTCGAGAACAGGCCAAGATAGCGTCCTTAATCAGTGTCCTGGCAATGTCTATCTTGTAGGCATTCATACTGAGAGGTTTTACCCGGGATAGGGCGATGTCCGCCGCTTTGGCAGCCATTTGTTCGGTTAAGGGTTCTCCGATTAGCGCGCCCTCGGCCTCTTCCGCGCGTAGCGGCCCCGGGGATAGGGCGCCCAGAGCGATGCGGACGTCCGCGCATTTCTTCTTTTTCACGCTCAAAACCACTGCAACGCTTACCACGGCAAAATCTATGGGGTTTCTCAAAGAAAATTTGAGGAACTTCTGCGTCGTTGTTTGCTCAAGAGCGGGTATCTCTATCTCGGTCACCATTTCATCGTGCGCAAGGTCGTTTCCAAGGGGATGGAAGAATTCGGTTATGGGTATCTTCCTTATGTTACCTGACGCGTTTACCGCCGAAAGTTCGCCGTTTAACGCGGCTAAGGCGGTAGCCATATCGGAGGGGCATACGGCAAAACATTTTTTGCCCCCGAACAGGGCATGATATCTGTTATCGCCTTGAATCGCATGGCATGGCCCTTTGCCCTTGCGGGCACACATGACGGGTCCTCCGATAATCCGTGGGTAACGATAGTACCAGCAGCGTACATCCTGACAGAGGTTTCCACCGACCGTGGCCACGTTGCGCGTCTGCGGCGTTGCCACAGAATGTGCTGCTTCAGCAATTACACTGAACCTGTCAATGATTAGCGGTGATGTCGCGAGATCGGCGAGCCTGGCGAGCGCGCCGATCTTGAGGAGATTGCCGCGTTCCTCAGCGTAATCGAGGCCCGGGATGGTTTTGACATTGATGAGCACTTCCGGGTATTCCCTAAGAATCTCCTTCTTTAGGGCGGAAAGAAGATCGGTCCCGCCCGCATTGATCCGGGCCCTGCCCTTACGTGCCGCAAGAATCGAACAGACCTCATGCACAGAATGCGCACTGATGTGAGTGAAAGATCTCAAAAGCCGTCCCCCTTGTTCTCTGCCACATTGGCCGGCGCTGCCTTCAGCGCCGATAGCACCCTCTCAGGCGTAGCAGGATATTCATGCAGCCACGTCCCGATGGCGTTGGAAACCGCCATAAAGACTGCTACGGGCCCGGGGGCGGTCGCTACCTCACCCACGCCTACCGCATGGAACCGATGGCTTTCAATAGGCGTCTCGAGCACAACATTCTCGATGGGGGGCAAATCCGTAAAAGTCCGCCATTTGTAGTCGATCATGTTTGAATTAAGCATGTGCCCTGTGCGGCGGTCAAGGACAGTCTCCTCAAAAAGAGCGCTGTCGATGCCTCCGGACCCGAGACACCCGTTCATCTGTCCTCTGAGACCGGGCGGGTCGATGATCTGCCCCACATTCGTGGCGTTGAGAACTTGCACGAGAGATGCCCTGCCGCTCTGCACGTCAACTTCAACCTCTACAAAGGAGATCATGCAATTGGCAAGAGTGAAGTCCTGCTCGAACCGTCCATAGCCCATGCAGGTGTGGCTTGCACCGAGCACCGCCTCCCAGGGTACCTTTCTTTCGGGTTTGTCCTTGCAAAAAATCATGCCATCTTCAGTCTCTAACTCATGCGATGGCGCGCCAAGCAGGGGTTGAGCCATGTCCAGAAGCTTTCGTATTGCGTCCTCGGCTGCTTTTATCACGGCAGAACCGGCTGCATAGGTCATGCGGCTTCCACCGGGCCCACGCTCGTGCGGACTGATCAGAGAATCTGATGGAATCTGGAAGATGCGCGCGAGCGGCAATCGAAGCACCTCCGCCGCCATCCGGGTGATGTTGGTTTTTTGGCCTGTTCCGTGCTCTGCAAGGCACGTAAAAATCTTTGCGCTCCCGTCTGCATCAAGACGGACATATGCCTCTGAAGCATCTTCACCGATATCGGCATTGCCGTGAATGCCCACCCCGATACCCCTTCTCTTCGCGCCATTGGCTAAGGTCGGCTTGAGCCAGCCCTTCCATTTTTCTTTCCATTTGAACCGGCGAGCGCCCTCTTCCATGGCCTCCGCATAATCGATGCCCCTGTACGTATACCATAGCCCATCGCGCCAGAAATACCCGTCGCCCGGCTTCACATAGTTTTTCTTGAAGAATTCCACAGGATCCAGATTAACCTTTGCCATTGCCAGGCTTAAGACAGGGATGAGCGTGCATTTGAGCTCCTGCCCCCCGAATCCACGGACAATACCTGATGCGCTTCTGTTGGTGCATACGATGGAAGTCTTGAGGTTCCAGTTCGCACACCTAACGGCGAGCTGTGCCTCACCACAACCGACCGCAACCTGTGCCTGAGTCGTCTGAGAGTAATAACCCGTATCGAGCATCCACTCACCCGAGACAGCCGTGACCGTGCCATCTTTCTTCATGCCAACTCTTGCACACATGCGTGAAGCGGGCCGAAGCACAAAAGCGGCAAGGTGCTCTTCTTTGCTGAAAATAACCTTTACGGGTCTCTCAGTAGCCCTGCTCAAGAGCGCCGCATACAACTGGACCTGCCATGACATGGATTTCGAACCATAACTTCCCCCGCAGGGCCCGCCAAAGGTCCTGACCTCAACGTCCTTTCCAACAATCCTCTTGAGATAGAACACATGCTTGTAAAAGGACTGGTCCGATACCCAGACCGTCAGCAGGTTTGGCTCCTCCCACAGGGCGATGGCCCCGGGAGACTCGGGCGGCGTTGGATTGGCTATATTGTCGTAAACGAACGTGCCTTCGGCGACCACGTCCGCCTCCGCGAACCCGTGATCCACATCTCCCATCATGATTCCCTGCAGGCTTTTCGGTCCGCCCCAAGCGGGGACACCAGGGGGCATGATGTTGCCCGGACATGTCTCGTAGAGTTGAGGCGCCCCGGGCTTTACCGCCTCTTCAGGATCGAAGATTGCGGGTATAACCTCATACTCCACGTCTATGAGACGGAGCGCGTCCTCTGCTATCTTTTTGGTTTGAGCGGCAACGAGTGCCACGGCATCACCGACAAATCGAACCTTGTGGTCGAGAACGCGGGTGGTATTGCCCTGTCCACCTTTCCAGTCAGGTATGTCCTGCCATGAAAGCACGGCCTTGACCCCAGGCAGGGCACACGCCTTTGTCTTGTCTATGCTTACGATCGAGGCGTGGGCGTGTGGACTTCGGAGTACCGCCCCATAGAGCATGTCAGGGAGCGTGATGTCATCGAGAAACCGGGCTTTGCCTGTCACAATTTGCCGAGCATCCTGTCGGGGTATGGGTTTGCCGATAAACCGGTACTGCTCAGCCATACCCTATCTCCCTTTCCCGAAAGCGGCCTTAACCGCCTCTATGACCTGGTAGTGACTGATGCAGCGACAGAAGTTTCCGGACAGGCCCTCCTGAATCTGCTCGTCCGTAGGGGAGGGGTTTTCGTTGAGGAGTGCCCTTGCGCTCATGATTATGCCGGGTGTGCAAAACCCACACTGGAATGCAGTCTGTTCGATAAACGATTGCTGCAAAGGATCGAGTGAGCCGGTTTGAGCATCGCTTAAGCCCTCAATGGTCGTTATCTCCTTGCCCCCGCACTCAGCCGTGAGTGTCATACATGAATTAACCGCCTTCCCGTTAATCAGGACCGTGCAGCATCCGCAGGCCCCTTCATCGCAGGAAACCTTGGTACCGGTGAGGCCCAATCGGTCTCTCAAGGTAGATGACAACGTCTCTGCGGGATCTACCTCAAGCGACCCGCAACCTACAGCAAACTGGTAATCGTTACCGTTTATCTTCAGTGCTACGCTTTGGGTCTCCCCATGCTGTATAGTCTGCCTGGCTTTTCTTGTTGTGGCCATACCTTTTCCTCTCTGTCCATATCGGATGCAACGAAAAGTTCAAGTCCCTTTCAGGAAATCTTGCGAGCGCCCTACGTGGTGTCGATGTAGTTCCTGACCGCGAAATATGCATTCGCGATCTCTTTCGTGAGGCCGGGAGTGATAAGCCTGGTAGGGTCGTGGTCCAGACCAAATTTATCGTAATACTCCGGCCGTATGGGCAGTATCTCGGCATCGTTCATACAGTAACCAAGGGCTTTACAGATAAGATCAGACAGACAAACCACAAAACTCTTGGTTACATAGGCGTCAGGTATGTTTTCGGGGGGGACAAACGACGGATAGTGGTGATACTCGATGCCATACCTTATCTCCTCCGACAACTGCCATTTCTCGGCGAGTAAGCTTCCCAGCATGGAATGGTCTATGCCGAACTCTATCTGTTCTTGAATCACGAGGGGAGGTCTGGGCCGCATGGTCTTCAGCCAGTATAGCGGCGGCTTGGGCAGGGCTCCGGAGGAAGGATCAAGCTCGGCAATGAAATATTTCCCGATGTCGTGAAAAAGACCTATGGTAGCAAGGTCATACTCGGAACTCTGAAAAACGGTCCTGCCAAGATATCCCGAACAGGCAGAGACAACGGCCGAATGGGTATAGGCATTAACGTATGCGTCGGCCGTGTCGTTCTTGTCCCTCGCTTTCAATCCTTCGAGGAGATCGCCCATAACGAGCGATCGTAAGCTGTTATACCCCAGCAAAGTTATGGCCCTTCCTATAGAAGTTACCTTGTCCGGAAGGTTAAAATATACTGAATTGACAGCCTGAAGGGCCCTCGCAGAGAACATGGGGTTTGTGGAAACGACCTTCACTATCTCATTCCAACTTGAAAAGGGATTATTTAAGAGATCCAAAAGCTTCATCGAGTTGGAGGGTATGGGCTGCACGCCCGAGATCTTTCCCTGTACCTCCCTCATTACGCCGCTATCAATTTCACTGAGAGGCTTGGGTAAAACCCCCTCCGGAACGGGAGAGTAGGTGATTTCAGTGGTCTGCGGGTTGCCATCGGATGTAACATCGCCCGTCTTTGGAGGATCGGGCTTGACTGACGCTTGCTCAGCCCTTCTCTGCGCGCCCTGCGGGGGCGCCGGCCTCGTAGTTGCGGCTCCCGTCTTAACCGACGGGGCCTTAACCTTCTGCTTTCGGGCGCGTCGATAGACGATAAGTAGAATTACTACGACAGCAAGCAGTACAATCAATGTGATGTTCGTGCTCATCCGGCCAGATAACCTTTTCCCCGACAATAATAAAACGGTTTTTGTTTTTACTCAAGCGTAAACGATCAAAGCGGGCTTGAAGTCAGCCGTTTAAGGGTCGTCGAGATGAGGCTCACGCGGCCATTCCGGCACGATTCTTATTCTGTACGAAAAGCGGGTCAGGGGGCCACGGTCTCTTAATCAGCGATTAAGAGGCTTTAGCCGACAAAGAAAATGGCGCAGCACTTTAGGCTCGTACACAAAATCGAGCCCGGCGATCTGGGAACGGCGCTCCATGATTTTCTCCAGGGCGCCTATCACCACATCCATGTGCAGGTCCGTATAGACCCGGCGGGGAATGGTGAGCCGCATAAGCTCCATGCCCGATTTCTTCTGCTCACCCGTAGCGGGGTCACGGCCGAGCATGAGCGAACCTATCTCCGTGGCCCGGACCCCTGCTTCGATATAGAGCTCATTGCAGAGCGCCTGGGCGGGGAAACGCTCTGCGGGAATGTGAGGGAGCATTCTGCCGGCATCGACAAAGACCGCATGCCCCCCTACCGGCCATTGAATGGGGATGCCCCGCTTGCGCAGCTCCTCCCCGAGATATTCGACCTGTCCGATCCTGCTTTCCAGGTAATCGTTGTCAAGCCCCTCCTCAAGCCCCACGGCCAGGCATTCCATATCGCGTCCGGAGAGACCCCCATACGTGATAAAGCCTTCCCTGGGTACGCAGGTGGCGCTCGCCACAGCGAGCAGTTCCGCGTCCTCCCTGATGGCGATCAGGCCTCCCATATTCACGATAGCATCCTTCTTGGCGCTCATGGTCAGACAATCGCCCATCTCATGCATCTCACGGACGATCTCCTTGATGCTTTTGTTTGAGAAGGCCGGCTCACGCTTCTTGATGAAGTACGCGTTTTCAGCAAAGCGTGCAGAGTCAAAGCTGATCCTTATCCCATATTTGTCTGCGATCTTCTTGACTCCCCGTATATTCTCCATGGAGACCGGCTGACCCCCGGCTGAATTGCACGTGATGGTGGGTATAATAAAGGCGATATTCTCGGCGCCTTTTTCCACGATAAAGCTCTCCAGACGATTAAGGTCGAAGTTGCCCTTGAAAGGATGTTCCTTTTCTGTGTTGAAGGCATCCTCAATCACCAAATTCACGGGTACCCCCCCGGAAAGCTCGATCCAGGCCATGGTCGTGTCAAAATGCATGTTGCCAAGTACATACTGGCCCTTTTTCTTGATCAGGGCCGGAAAGAGCACCTGTTCGGCGCCGCGTCCCTGGTGGGTGGGGATTACATAGTTGTAGCTGAAAATGTCTTTTACCGCGTCCTTGACTTTGTAGAATGATCTGCTCCCCGCGTAAGCCTCGTCGGCGAGCATCAGAGCCGACCACTGACGGTCGCTCATAGCGCCGGTGCCGCTGTCCGTCAAAAGGTCGATGTAGACATCTTCAGACTTGAGGGCAAAAGGGTTGTACCCCGCAATCTCTAAAGCCTCAATCCTCTGCTCTTTCGAAATCAGACGAATGGGTTCAACCATCTTGATACGATAAGGTTCAGCCTTTCTGGCCATGCCAATTCCTCCTGTGTCAGGCTTTTCTGCCGGACGAAATCCCACGTATGCGTGTATACTGCATGTATCAATCCCTGTGTGTCTTCACATTCTATCAAGAGCTACTGCCAGCGCAGTCTCGGTCAGGCGTACCCTTGAGGGGTTACGTTTGCAGGTCTTCTCGAGGGCGATTCTCACGGTTTTGCTCACGTCATCGAAGATCGCCCGGTCCGACATCACCACATTGTCTCCCTGGAGGTAGCAGAAGGTCCTTGCCATGCCGCAGTTTGCGATGAAGTCGGGGATGACGGCCGCGCGAGCGTCTGCAAATTGAGCGATGGACCCGTAGAAGATAGCCTGGTCGGCGAAGGGCACATTCGCTCCGGCTGAGATGACCTCGAGACCGTGCGCCAGAAGTTCGTCCACCTGGCCCTGGGTTACGAGCCGGGATGCGGCCGCGGGTATGAAGATTTCGGCGCCGGTGGACCAGATCTTTTGGTTTGCCTCATCATAGCTCATAAGACCTGGTGAGATAAGGAAGTTACCTGTTCGTGCCGTCATAAGGTGTACTACCTCATCGAGTGAGATGCCCTGAGGCTCAATGATGCCGCCGACTTTGTCAATTATTCCGACGATGCGGGCGCCGCTTTGCGCAAGATAGTATGCTGCCGGGGCGGCAACGTTTCCGAAGCCCTGGATTATGGCCCTCTTCCCTTTGATGGTGCCGCCGTATATATCATAGAAATGGCGCACCGACTCAGCAACACCCCAGCCTGTGACCAGGTCGGCCGTCTCAAAGACCCGGTTCCCGGGGGGAGCTAAAGTCGCATCGGTGACAGGAAGGCGAACCCCGCGACCCATCTGCTCGATCTTAACCTTCATCTGGTCGTCGTCCGGATGGTAGTGCCCTCTGATCGCCCCTTCTTGAGGGTCGAGGATGCCGCAGGCGCGGGTTGCAGGTATGACTTCAGTGTTTGAGTCCACATTCATGTCGCCGCCGGTTCCATAGTACTCTTTCAACAACGGTTTGATGCATCGATACCAGCGTTCGAGAACGCCTCGCTTGCGAGGGTCTGCGGGATCGAAATCGATGCCGGACTTGGCTCCTCCTATGGGAGGACCGCTGACCGTAAACTTGATCTCCATGGTTTTGGCGAGTGCCAGGACTTCCTGCTCGGTACAGCCCTTGCGCATCCTCGTGCCCCCGCCGCAGGAGTTTCCTCTCAATGAGTTGATGACCACCCAGCCCCGTGCCTCAGTTTCGCTGTCGTTCCAATGAAAGACCGCAAGCGGCGGTTCTTTCTCGTATCTCTCCAGTTTCGTTTTCACCGTCATCTCTTCCATAGCCTTGTTCCTCCCTTTGCGGTACAGGTCTAAGGGCTAGCTTTGCGCAGGTGACACGCCACGAGGTGGCGCTGTCCCGCTTGGAGCAGAGTAGGTTCAGCTTCCCTGCACAGGTCCATGCGTTCACTGCAGCGAAGATAGAATCGACAGCCTGGCGGCGGGTCGATTGGGCTTACCACATCCCCTTCGAGAACCATCTCCTTCTTGTCCGACTCGGGATCTGGATCAGGGATGGATGAAAGCAGGGCGTTGGTGTACGGATGCAGGGGGTTGGAATAAAGTGCCTCGCTGTCGGCCAGTTCTACGAGCTTCCCGCAGTACATGACGCCTACCCGATTGCTCACAAAGCGGACCACCGCAAGGTTGTGGGAAATAAACAGGTAGGTGAGAAAAAATTTCTTCTGGAGTGCCACGATCATGTTGAGGATCGAGGCCTGGGCTGAGACGTCGAGGAGCGATGTGGGCTCGTCGAGCACAATGAATTTCGGATTGATGGAAAGTGCCCGCGCTATGGCCACCTGCTGCCTCTGTCCGGCGCTCATCTCGTGCGGGAAACGGTCCCCACAGGCAGGGAGCATGACAAGATCCAGGAGTTCATCTACCTTTTTCTTGACCGCGCTCAGCCGCTCTCCCCGTACGATGAGCGGTTCGCCCACGATGCGCCAGATCCTCATCCGCCCGTTCAAGGAAGCGTAAGGGTTCTGAAGAACGGCCTGGATGCCCCTGCGGTAGTCCTCAAGCGCCGCGCCCTTCAAGGA
>DATKMQ010000065.1 GCA_035541755.1 Syntrophorhabdaceae bacterium | reverse complement strand
CCCTTGACATGGGGTATCTCTACCCAATCGTACGGCCCAATCTCTTCGAAACCATCTGCTATTTCGTGTTAATCCCCAGTCTTTTTTTCTTGCGAGTAAGGCTCGTCCGGTTCGCCCTTATTCTTATTCTCCTGCCCGCCATTTCGCTGTATTCTATGAGCCTCATCAAAGAAAGGTTCTACAATGACACTATCTCCTTGAGCTTCATCGACGTTGGACTCGGGGATGCCATTCTCGTCGAGGCGCCTCACGGCATGCGTCTAATCATCGACGGTGGAGGCCTCCGCGGGGGCGATTTTGATGTGGGCAGATCAGTGCTCACACCTATCCTTCTCTCGAAAAAGATACTCACGCTCGACTATGTCATCAACACTCATCCGCACGGTGATCACGCGGGTGGGCTTCTCTATATCGTCAACAATTTCGGGGTCAAGCACTTTGTTACCGGCACCTACGTTTCTCAGGAGTCTGTATATAACAGGATAGTTGAAACGATTCAGAGAAAAGGCTTGCACCCTGAAGTGTGGAAAAGAGGTGATCGTTTCTTATTCAAGAACGGCATGGAGGTTATGGTGTTTAACCCGGCGCCATACCTTTCTCTCGACGATCTTAATAACAGGTCCATCGTTCTCAAGATTGTCTATGGCAAAAGTAGCTTTCTGTGCACCGGCGACATGGAAAGTGTGATTGAGGAGCAGCTGCTCATGCTAAAGGGCGTCCCGATACGGGCAGATGTGTTAAAAGTGCCGCATCACGGAAGCAAATATTCGAGCAGCCTTGATTTCTTAAGGGCCGTAAAACCATCTATCGCTGTGCTGAGCGTGGGCAAAGGCATAACAGGCCTGCCCTCCCTTGAGGCGCTCGAAAGGTACCGGCTATTATCGATTCCCGTTTTGCGGACAGACCTAAACGGGTTCATCGAGATGCGCTCTGATGGGAATCGGATTGTATATAATACTTACCGATAACGAAATGCGCCACGACACAGCTATTTTACAACGCGAGGTCTCTTGCCTGTGGTTTCGGAACCGGCTCCGTAGGGTAGTTGTCCGTCGTCTCTTCGTATGATGTTCTGGAGTTTTTCATCAAGCTCATTTGCATCGTAAGGTTTGGTCAGCACGTCGAGGAAACCATAGTTTTTAAAATCCTTTATGATAGGATCGTTCAGGTACCCGCTCGATATGATGCCTTTTGCCCGGGGATCAAGGGCAATCAGCTCCTGCATGACCTCTTTGCCGCCCATACTGTCAGGAATCGCCAGATCGAGGATCACCACATCAAAAGGCTTCTTTAACTCTCTGGCCTGTCTGTAGAATCCGATTGCCTCCTCGCCGTTCTGCGCCGCCACAACTTCGTAACCCAGATGCTGGAGCAACTCCTTGGCGATGCTCAGGATCATCTCTTCATCGTCCATAACCAGGACCCGTCCTTTGCCGTGCCGAACTACCCTGCTCTCGATGCGGGTATCCGCAGCTTCCTTCTTGCTCGCCGGCAGATAGATCTGGAATAGCGTTCCTTTGTTCGGTGTTGATTCAACATCGATATGGCCGTTATGTTTCTTGATTATGGAATAGCTTATGGCAAGACCGAGTCCCACGCCTTTCTGCGACCCCATCTCTTTGGTAGTAAAATAGGGATCGAAAATCTTTGGCAGATTTTCCTCGGAAATACCGGCGCCCTCGTCGCGAATCGATATGCACACATGGTCCTCTTTGATAAGGGGAAGCTTATCGTGCGGGGTGATGCTTGCATTCTTGCACTCGACCGCGATCATCCCGCCGGACGGCATGGCCTCTTTGGCATTCACAACGAGGTTCTGGATCACCTGCCTGATCTGGTCTTCATCGACTTCCACAGAAAGGAGTCCCTCGGCAACCGTGTAATTCGGTCTGATTAAAGACCCTCTGAGAGCTTTATCTATGGTGTCCTTTACCAGCTCATCGACGAGAACTATTTTCCTCACGGGATCGCCGCCCCGGGAAAAAATCAGAAGCTGCTGGGTAAGGTTCTTCCCCAGAAAGGCTATGCGCTCAGCCTCGGTCAGAAACTCTATCGCTTTTCTGTTCTCTAACGCGTTCATTTTAGCCAGGGAAATGTTGCCCACAATAGCCATCAAAAGGTTGTTGAAATCGTGTGCCACACCGCCGGCGAGCGTGCCCACGGACTGGAGGTTCTTTGCCATGAGCACCTCTTCCTCCAGTTTCTTCTGTTCTGTGAGATCCCGGATCACTGAGATCCTGATCTGCCTGCCCCTGAGATTGGTTTCTCGGGGGCGCACCTCGATCGGAAAGATGTCCCCATTCTTCTTGAGCCCGAGCGTTTCATGCTTTTCTTCGTTCTGGAGGGTGATTCTTTCTTTAACCGTGGTTCGCGCTTCAGGAGCGATCAAGTCCAGGGCGTTTCGCCTGATGATTTCTTCTTCGCTATCGTATCCGAACATTTCATAGGTTCTGCCATTAGCGTTGATGATGATCCCTTTCTCTATAAACATGATTGCTTCATGGGAGGCCTGAGACAGATCCTTGAATCTCGCCTCGCTGTCTCTTACGAGTTCCTGCGCCCGCTTCAGTTCCGTGACATCTGTGATAATCCCTACGATGCCGCCCACAGACCCGTCTGACGTGTAGAAGGTCGCTTTCTTCTCAATCGCCTGGCGTACCGATCCGTCCGGATAGGTGATCGTGGTCTCGCAGGTCTCGCTGCCAGGAGACTTGATAAGCTTCATATCCATTCTCTGCTGTCGAATGGCTTCCTCGCCGTTAATGGGGAGATCAAAGACGGTTTTCCCCACGTAGTTCTCGTTGCCCCTGCCGAAACAGGCCTGAAACGCCTTATTGTAACCGAGATAAAATCCGTTTACGTCCTTGTAGTAAACAGGGTCGGGCATATTGTCGAGGAGTACCTTGAACAATTGCAGTTGCTCGAGAAACTGTTTTTCTCTATTTTCCATAAACTATGGTGTACCCTTGGAGCACGAAAAGGCTTATACCAGGACTGCAAAGAGGAACACACATGAGAAGTTTTCGTGCAACGAACACTACGGACTACAGAATATTAACTCCGATGTCACCCCTAATGGTTTTTGCTATGATATGTGTTTCTACCACAAAAAGTCTCACAACGTCTACAAAAATCTTTTCTTGCTTCCCAACACGGCCACTGGCCTACATTTGCAGTCTTTTTGCCTGCAGAATATCAGAAGCGTCAGGTGCAAGGCCGGCCCCGCAGAGCATCACCCCGTGGCGCACGCCCTTTGTGCTGATCACACACCCGGCGAATGAATGATAGGCCATGATCTCCTCAAGAAGAATAGCCCCTTGCGTGATGACGTCTTCTCTGCCCGTCTCTATCCCAGGTACTTTTACCCTCTCTTGTCTGTCCATGGCTTTCAGTCTTAATATAATGTCTCTCACATCATTGAGAGACAAAGCTAATCCGTGAATTCTTTCCTTATCGAAAGATCCAAGTCCAAGCATGACTGCGCCAAGAGTCGTTATGGTTCCTCCCGTGCCCACACATACCAGTTCATTGCCCTTCGCCAATGGCTTCGTAAGCAATGTCCTAATATGGGTCCTCGTGGATTCGATTTCACGTTCTTCGGGCGGATCGGTCTTGACAAACATTTCGGTTAGCTTCACAGTCCCAATCGGGAGCGAAAGTAAGTCCGCGAGATGCTCTCTGTCGCCCGCAATCATCTCGGTGCTGCCACCACCGATATCAACAACGAATAGATCGTGACCCCCAATGAGCCCGTCGGTCATCACGGCCAGGTATGTGTAATAGGCCTCCTCATCGCCGCTTATTATTTGAACCGATATGCCGCATGCGTCCTGCACCCTTTTAAGAAACCGCCCGCTGTTTGCCGCTTCTCTCAAGGCGCTCGTGCCCACGCAGAAAACCTTGTCCACGTCATAGGATTTGGCAATACCGGCGTAACGCATGACTACCTCGACGGACCGGTTAATGGCCGCATCCAACAGGTATCCGTTCCTTTTGAGCCCTTCGCCCAGTCGTGTTATCGACGATACGTCCTCTATCTCTTCAATCGTATCTGTCGCACGGGCAATGAGCATGAGAATGGTATTCGTACCGATATCAATGGCGGCGTATGTCATGGTCAGGATTTTACGAGAAGCTGAAATCCTTGAATTCTGCTCTAAACCGATCCTTAAATTTCTTGAGAACCTTGTTCTCGATCTGACGCGCCCTCTCCCGTGAAATCCCAAAATGGTCGCCAATCTCTTGAAGAGTGAGCGGCTCTTCGGACAGGATACGGTGTTCAAAAACGTAGAGCTCTTTATCGCTCAGGGTCTCCTTAAAATCTTTCACCCTTGACACGATGATCTCATCCTTTTCTTTGTCGGCCACTATTTCTTCAACGTTTTCTCCGGTCTTCATCAGATCCATAATGGTGTCGTCGCTCTCGCTATGGATAGGCGTTTCCAGTGAGACGTCCGTGTATGCCAGCCTCCTCTGCATCTCCTCAACCTCCTCCTCTTTCACATCCAGATTTCCTGCGAGGAGTTTAGGCGCCGGAAAAATGCCAAGAGCCTCGAGTTTTCGCTTTTCTTTGTTCAGACCATAGAAGAGTTTTCTCTGGCTTTGCGTGGTGCCCACCTTTACGAGACTCCACGAGTCCATGATGTACTTGAGAATATAAGCCCTTATCCAGAAAGAGGCATAGGTGGAGAATTTGGTCCCTTTGTAGGGGTTGTACTTCTTCACCGCGTGAAGCAGGCCCACATTTCCTTCCTGGATAAGATCGAGAATGTTGAGGTAGGTATTGTAATACTCAAGAGAAATCTTGACCACGAGTTTGAGGTTCGACATGACAAGTTTCTGCGCCGCTTCCTTGTCGTTTCTTTCAAAGACCTTTTTCGCCACCAGGAACTCCTCATCCTTTGAAAGAACGGGGTATCTCGACACTTCGCTGAGATACTTTCTGAGCGGGTCGAAGGGGGTGGGAAGTGAGCTCTCCGCGCTCTTGTCCGTATCTGCGAGATCAGGTTCCTGGTAGAGGGAAATCTCTTCTTTCATTCAGTTACGATTCTCTTCTTACTTTAATGAGTTCGGCGACGATGCTGATGGCGATTTCTTCGGGTGTTTCCGCGTGGATGGAAAGACCGATGGGAGCGTAAACCGCGGATATGCGTTCATCATCGAAACCGCATTGTTTCATGTAATCGAGGACCATCTTTACCTTTCGTCTGCTTCCAATCATACCCACGTATCTCGTATCTCTCCTGAGTGTTTCCTTGAGCACGTGTGCATCATATTGGTGGCCTCTCGTCACAATGACCACAAACTCTTTTCCGGTAAATTGCAGATCCTCGAAGATTTTCTCAAAGTCTGCCACTCTGATCTCGTCGGCGTCAGGAAACCTCTGACTGTCTGCGAATTCCTTGCGATCATCGATAATCACCACGTAGAAACCCACCATTTTGGCCGCCCGTGCGATGAACTGCGAAACATGGCCTCCCCCGAAGACGTAGAGCACAACCGGGGCATGGATCGGCTCGATAATAGCTCCATCGGACACCGACAATCGTGTTTCTCTGAAATACCTCGCAAACGACTCAGCATGAGCCTCGGACAATCCGTCGCCGCTTACCTTCCGGTCTTCCTCGAGAAGGGTTTTTACAAACGTTCCTTCATCAAACCGCGTTATCAGGACCGAGCTCCTGCCTTCCTTTTCGAGATGATCGAGCCGGTGATAGAGGCTGAGATGCCTTTCGAGGACCGGCTCAAGCAGCACCTCAACGTTCCCGCCACAGATCATTCCCTGCGAGGCCACCTCTGTCGCGTCCATCCGGATACTGAGTATTTTCGGACGATTCGCCCCCATCATGGCGCGCGCTTCCTCACAGGCGCTGTATTCCAAACGACCGCCGCCTATAGTACCCCACAATCGTCCATCTTGGCCGATGAACATCTTTGCGCCGGCGTCGCGCGGCGCGGACCCGGACCGTGCTATGACCGTTGCCATGATGCCCGCTTTTTTCTCTTTGAGATAACCTTCAACAGTTTCGTAGAGTGACATACAAATCCCTTTTAACCGTCGTTAATATGAGTTTCGCCCTGGCCTTCCCTTGAAAGTTGCTGCCGCACTTAAGCAATATCAATTGAATCTATGCATGATCGCTTGGAGCACACCGCCCCCTATGGCTCTCGCTTTTTCCGAAATCGTACGACAGTACTCCGTCTGTGCTCTCGGATCAATGTCGCCGACCTTCTCATTATCCGCCACGTGAATCTCACGGATGAGTCCTCGGAGAATTCCGTCGATAGCAGCATAAAGAGGCGTACTGTTCACCTTGAGCACTACGTCTCCTTTGTTTACGGCATCGCCCAGGTGTCTCACGTGCTTTACTCTGCCTGCGACGGGTGAACGAAGGACCCTTTCCGCGGTATGACCCATCATGGCGCCCGGAATCCCTGTATAAGGCTCGGCCTCACCGTCGTATATGACCCTGCCCAGATTATGTCCTCGATTGCTCTCAATTACCGCGTCGACGTGGTCGGGCACCCTAAAACCCGGACCCACACCGATAGTAAAGGAGGCTCCGCCACTTCTCATGACAGTACGCTCCCGTTTGACCATTCTCGCGTCGATGAGAACGTGCGGGTGCAGCGTTTCAGCGCAGAGGCACCGGGGATCAACGAAAACTGCAATCCTTTCTCGGGCCCACACGGATTCCGCCTCGTCTGCACTTTCTATTCGAAGAGCCCTGACACGCTCCACTTCCATGGCGCCCTCATAGACCGCCTCACAGAAAGAAACAAATCTTCTTACCGAGAGTGGCTCAGGGATTTCCGTCATGATAATCTTCTTCATACCCGCTTGGTACAAGCCATGGGCAATCCCTGTGGCCATTTCGCCCGCGCCCTTAATCACAATTATCAGTTCTCCGAGGTGGACTTTCCCGTTTCGCACGGTGTTCCTGCTGCCGTCATTTGCCCCGGATGGCGCAATGCCCGATACCACTTCACCCATCACGGTCCCTTTCCAAAAAAACAGGCAGGATAGTGGCACACCGGACAATGGAGGCAGAGCCCTCCGTAGGAGAGCTTTATCATATCCTTGGCGTGTATCTCTTCTCCTGCCATTATACGGGGCAAAATAATATCCATAACCGTATTGTAGTTATAATAGACGCAGGCCGGGGCGCCCAGTATGTATTTGCCGTTAAGACGGGCCACAAGAAACATGGCCCCGGGAAACACCGGGGTGCCGTAGAAAAGGGTTTTGGCCCCGGTAGCTTCTACACCTTCCTTTGTCACGTCATCGGGGTCCACGGAAAGGCCCGCAGTGGTCACCACTATGTCCGCTCCCATGGCCAATTGTGACAGGACGGCAGCGCGGATCATGGACACATCGTCGGTAACGATTCTTTTGTCAATAACGCTCAACCCGAATCCTTCTATCTTTTTCTCAACAGCATCGGAGCCGTCCTCAATCCTTCCATCGAAAATCTCGCTGCCGGTAATAACGAGACCGACGTTGAAATGGCGAAAGGGACTGATCCTTATGAGGCCCTTCTCAGATACCTTCTCTACCCGTTTCAGCTCTCTCTCGTGAATGTACAGGGGGATAATCTTGGCAGCGGCCACCACATCCCCGGGATTGACCGGATAACGATTGGGGATTGTGCTCAAGAGCACGTTCTTGATCCTGTTCATCTCATAGAGACGCTTTTCGTTCACATAGAAGAGGCCTTTGACGGTGCTCACAATCGAAACCTTGCCTTCCTTTGGCGGCAGAAGTTCCATGTTGTCGTTCATGACCGATCGGGCAATCCGCGTACTCGCTTCGTCCTCGTGTACCCCTTTTACCTCGCCATCAAACACGTAAAGGTGCCTTTTGCCAAGATTTAAGAGCTTCTCCATATCATTGGGGCCGATGATTATGCCTTTTTGAAACGCCACATCCTTCTTTTTTCCAGGGATAATCTCAGTGATATCATGCGCAAGGACCTTGCCCAACGCCTTTTCAATGCTGACTTTTTTCAATGACGTACCCTCTTTCTTCCAGGCTCACTATATCCTCCACCGTATCGATATCAAAGAGAGAGCCTTGATTACCTTCTATAAATAACACATCTTGACTGTTTTTTTCTATTATGTTTCTAAGGCCTTGGTCACCGGTAAGCAAGGCAATTTCTCTTCTGTAGCGTCTCACATCCATGAGCACGGGATGACCTTTCATGCCTTTAAACAGGGGCACTATGATCTTCTCCTTGTTCTCGCCATACGTGTCGATCATGCGGAGCACCATATCCTTTTCTACGAAGGGCTTGTCGCCGAGATGAAAAAAAACCCCTTTCGCACCCTCCATAAAAGGAATGGCGGCAACAACCGATGTGGCCATGCCAAGTATATGATCCCGGTTCTGCACAAACTCCACATATGATCCTTTCAACTCTTTCTCAATCTCCTCAGTCTGCATACCGGTGACCACGCAGACCTTCTCGATTCCCGCGGACAAAAAGGGGAGTGTAGCCATTCTGATCACCGACTCTCCATTGATTTTGAGGCTGAGCTTGTTAAACCCGAGCCTTCTTGACATACCGGCGGCGAGGATAACAGCGCGCAGTTGCTTCATATCAGATTATGCGGCTCACGTGAGAGTAGCTAAGATATATCCGCCCGTCACCGGCACGGATCGGAGACCTTCAGAATGATACCGTTCAGACTCTCAATAAGGGCTTCGACGTCGATCCCGTGGATCTCCGCACCCTGCTGAATGTTTTCGAAAAGGGCCGCCTGGCATCCCACACAGCCAAGACCGAATTCTTCAAACACCCTGATAGTAGCGGGGTACTTTTTTACCACCTCTTCAATGGTCATCTTTTTTTCAATCATGCGCTCTCCTTGGCCTTTCACTTTGGAAACTTTCATGGGTGCCGTGTTCTCCGATTAAAAAACCTCCGCGGAAAATATGTAAACCTCCGCATCTTTGGACTTCCAGGCATCCTTAGGCAGACCCGCTTTGTAACAGGTATGTTCCAGGAAGGCTATCCTGTCCCAATGATATTCTCCCGCCACCTGGGGCAAAAGAAGACCGGAATAGTATCCTTTCTCGATATACAGACCGTGTACACCCACCTCTATCTCATGGACGTCCTTGATCTTCTTCATGGGCGTCAGCACCGATATTTCAATATCTATGTCCTTCCACTCCTCCGCTCGCAAGGGGTCAAATCGCGGATCATGGAATGCAGCCTGCACGGCCATCTCTCTTATGGTCTCGTGGAGTGGCAAAAAGCCCTTTATATAGCCGATACATCCTCTGAGATCTTCTTTATTTTTTATGGTCACAAAGGCCCCGCACTTCTCCCGCATCAGGCCCGTGGGCTGAAAATCCGTTCTGTTCTTGCCAAAGAGCACGCTCTCTATACTCTCTCGGGCAAGACCCTTGAGCTGTTCTTTCTCCTCAGGAGAAAGCTTCATGCGACCTCCTCCTGCCCTTCGCGGTAGAAAACGGCTGAAACGTAACCGACCACTCCGCTTTTGTCCCCGGATGTATCTCCTGAATTCGCGTATTTGAGTGACATGCCACGGTCAGCGCCCAGCTTTTCACAGAGCATCATCGTCGTGACCATGGGGCCGGCGCCGCAGGCCTCGGCCCTGTTCCCGCTTATGTCTTCTATCATCCCCATTATGTCAAAGGCATCGAGACGGCTAACGATAATTGTATCGAGTTTCTTGGCTTGGGCATAGGGATAATAATGGGAAAGATCAGTGCTCCCCACTATGAGGAACTTCTTCTTACTCTTTTGCATGACGACAAAAAGCGACTGGGCGAGATTAGCACATGTGCTCGCGTCCTGGTTTCCCATGATGAGCGGGATAAGTCTGAAATCGCCGAGCACTGATTGGAGAAAAGGTAGCTGAACCTCCAGCGAGTGTTCCTCCTGGTGAGGCCTCATGTTCGCCTGGATAATACCGCCTGGTCTCAACACCTCTTTTGCGGCTTCTTCATCGATATCCACGGTACCGAGCGATGTCCTGAAACCCCCGCGGTCCCAGAGGGCAACCCCCTCAAAATATACGCGGTGGCTCGGGGCGATAATGACCGCCGTGTCGTATTGTCTCCCAGCGATCATTTTAAAACCGTAAGCTGCAACGGGACCCGAGTACACATAGCCAGCATGTGGCGAAACGAGCCCTAAAACCTCGACATCAATAGCGGGCACCGTTGCGTCCTCAAGGTAACCCTCGATCTGTCTTCTTAATCTCACCGGCTCATCCGGATAAAACGTGCCGCTCACCGCCGGTTCTCTTATAAAACCTGTCTTGTCCATCCTCCGCCCATTATACCATATATTCAGAGGCTTATAAATCATAATGATGTTTCGTAACAAGGGCAATGGGTTAGCGGCACAATGCTATAGACGCCCTGTAGGAGCGACCACGCAGGGCCAGGCCTTTAACCGGATGACATTGTCTTCCAAAGTGCACGTGCTTATATTTTCCCAAGACGGACAAACCATATAATGACCGATGGCCATATCTTTCTTATGCTGTTCCTCCTGCTCACGCTCATCGGCATCTGCGAAGGAGTATGGCACAGACGAAACCTTTCAAAGATACCGATCCGCATTCATGTAAACGGCACCAGAGGAAAATCGAGCGTGGTTCGGCTTATAGCAGGCGGGCTCCGCGAAGCGGGGATTGTTACCTGCGCGAAAACCACGGGAACACTTGCCCGTATGATCATGCCTGACGCGACGGAATACGCCGTATTTAGGCCAGGCGGGGCGAATATTATAGAACAGGTGCGTATCATCTCGAGAGCGGCTAGTCTTCGCGCACAGGCCGTGGTGGTCGAATGCATGGCTCTGCAACCCGGCCTCCAGTGGTTCTGCGAGTCCGTATTCATGCGATCTACCCATGGGGTCATCACCAATGCCCGTGCCGACCATCTCGACGTGATGGGCCCCTCCGAAGAAGACGTGGCTCACGCGCTTGCCGGGTCCACGCCTGTTCAGGCCAAACTGTTTACGGCAGAAAGGAAGTACCTGTCTGTATTCAAAGGTGCTGCGGAGGACCGCGACACCGGCTTGATTGAAACAACCGCTCAAGATGTGACCGCCATTACTGATAGCGAAATGGAGGGTTTCTCGTACGTAGAACACAGGGAGAATGTTGCGCTGTCTCTGACGGTCTGCGCTGACCTCGGAATAGAGCGCCAAACGGCATTACAAGGCATGTGGAAGGCCCCTCCCGATCCCGGTGTGATGACGATCGCTCACATCAGGTTCTTCGGGCGCACGATCAATTTCGTGAATGCCTTTGCTGCCAACGATCCGGAGTCTACAGAACAGCTCTGGAATATCGCGCTCGCAAAATTTCCCGACGTGGAAAAGCGAATTATCATATTGAACTTGAGGTCCGACAGGCCCAACCGTTCTGAGCAACTCGGAAAGATCCTCACGAAATGGAAGTCGGCCGACCATTACCTGCTCATAGGCACCGGCACAAATTTTCTGGCCAGGGCTGCCATTGCGGAGGGCCTGCCGGCAAAGAAACTCCTTTTTGCGGAGCATGAGAGTGACAGTGACATATTCGAAACGATCATAGAATTATCGGGCGCCTCCGCGCTCGTCGTGGGCATGGGCAATGCAAAGGGACAGGGTTTGAGCCTTGTCCGTTTCTTTCATAACCGCGGCAGCCTGAAGGATACCGTACACAAGGGGGTATCATGATTGAACTGCTTCCCGTTTCAATCGGCATCGGTCTTTGCGTAAACATCTTTCTCTCCGAGGCGCTCGGCATAGGCGGTGCGGGACTCGTTGTACCGGGGTATCTTGCCCTTCGTCTTACCGACCCGCTGAGTGTGGCCGTGACGCTCGCGTGCGGATTTGTTGCCTTTGGCGCCGTAAAGGCTATCGGATCTACCGTGATTATTTTCGGCAGGCGCAGAACGGTCATGATGATCCTCGCAGGGTATCTCACCGGTATGGGCGCCAGACTTATTGCGGGTGATGCGCTGGGAAGTGAGGCCCTTGAGTATCAAGTGATCGGCTTTATCATTCCGGGTCTCATCGCCACGTGGCTCGACCGCAGGGGTGTGGTGGAGTCCTTCTGCTCTCTCATCATCGCCTCTGCAATCGTGCGCCTCATTCTCGTTCTCATCTTCGGCGCGGGGATCGAGACATGACAAGGATCTACTGGAGACCTCAAAGCACACCGCTTTTCGCCTTCATCATCGTTGCCCTCTTCTCCCTCTCAGGCATCATCGCCGTAGAACATTTTCAAACTCTTACGAAAAGGCCCTATTACCGCGAGAAAATAGAAGCCTCAAAGCTCGCGCTTGAGGCCATGCAGCTCATAAAAGAGGAACGTCTGGACCGGGGGATTGCTATCGATCCCGAGACGGATCCAGCAGGATCGGGGCTCATCGGGGCCTTTGCCTCTTCCGTGACGAGCGACACGGGCATTCTTGAATCCAAGCAAACTTCTGCGAATCCTAATTTCGCAGCGGTCATGGTCCATCTACTCAAAGAGGCGCACGTGAAGGATGGGGACGATGTGGCCGTCAGCTTCTCAGGATCCTTTCCGGCACTCAACATCTGTGTTTATTCCGCTCTTACGACCCTCCATTTGAAACCGACGGTCATATCTTCGGCCAGCGCGTCTCAGTGGGGGGCCAACGACCCCGGGTTCCTCTGGATCGATATGGAAAACTTCCTCTATGCCAAAGGTCTCTTCCCTTCGCA
>DATKMQ010000064.1 GCA_035541755.1 Syntrophorhabdaceae bacterium | reverse complement strand
CAGTAAGGGGAAGCAGCCTAGCAGCTGTGTCATGAATGAGCTCAGCGTAGATGCCACCCAGGCCGAACATAATAACATGGCCCAGAGTAGGGTCTTCGGTAACGCCAATAATCACTTCTGCGCCTGATTCAATCATGGGTTGTACGGTCACACCCTGCATCTGTCCCTCAAAGCCGAGGGCTGCCATTTTTGTTTCGATCTGATTGAAAGCCTCCTTCGCCTGTCCCGCCGACTGCACATTGAGAACCACTCCACCCACATCAGTCTTATGGGTAATCGTGGCGGAATACAGTTTGATTGCGACCGGAAAACCCAAACGGGTCGCAATTGCCGCCGCGTCCTCCGCCGTCTCGGCCACTTTTGTTTCCGCCATCCGTATACCGTAGGAGTTGAAAAGACTACTTATGTCTTCGGGCATAGCCCACAGGGGCCTCATAATGTCTCGGGTTAGAACGGTATTGATAATCTCGCGCCCCGTTGTAATATTAATATCCCCATACTGCACGATAGTACCTCGATGCTGTGTTCTTATTTCGCCGTATTTGACCGCATTGGCGAGGGCCCGGGCAGCGTCTTCAGGAAAGAGATAATAGGGCACGAATTTTTCGCCGGCCATTATTTTACCTTTTTCTTCTGTCTGTCCCACAAAGCAGGCGAGGACCGGCTTATTGTTTTGCACTATTACGGGTGACACCGCCTCTATGGCTTTCTCGATGCTTTCTATGCTCAAACCCGCGGGGGGCACATACATCGCCATAATGGCGTCGTTCTCGGGGTCCTCGGCTAGTATTCTCAGCGTATCCTCGAACTCCTGAGTCGTGACACCGGCCGTCAGGTCAAGAGGGTTGCCTAACCCGATATCACGCTTGATGACGGCTCTCAATTTTTCTGTTGTTTCAGAGGACAATTCGGGCAGGATCAGCCCGAATCGAGCGCAGGCGTCAGCCGCAAGTGTACCCGGGCCACCGCCATTTGTTAATATCGCTACTCGCCTTCCCTTGGGAACCGGCTGATTTGCCAGAAGCACCGCCGCTTGAAAAAGTCCCTCGATAGTGTTCATTCTGATGATACCTGCCTGCTGAAACAGCGCATCGGACAGGACATCGGGGGTCGCCATGGCCCCTGTATGAGACAGGGCGGCGCGCGAGCCCGCTGTAGTGCTTCCACCCTTGATCGCAAGGATCGGCTTGCTCCCAGATACCCTCCGCGAGATCCGGGTAAAGGCATCCGGATTGTCAAAAGATTCAAGATACAGCAGGATCACGTTGGTCGATGGGTCTTTCTCCCAGTACTGCAGCATATCGCTCGATGCTATATCCGCCCTGTTACCTACGCTGATATAACTGGAAAAACCGATATCAGCATTTTGAGCATACTTCAATATGCCAAGCCCTAACGCCCCGCTCTGGGACATAAAAGCGATACTTCCGTGGGGCGGAAATATGAGCGCGAATGTTGCATTGAGCCTGACCCGGGGATCAGTGTTGATTAATCCCATGCAATTCGGACCGATTATACGCATGCCGTATCCGAACGCCGTTTCACGTAAATCTGTCTCCAGTGCGACACCTTCGGGGCCTCTTTCTCTGAAACCGTCAGAAATGACAATCATACCCCTGACTTTCTTCCTTCCACATTCGTCGGCGACCTTTACGACCTGCGAAGCTGGCACCGCGACTATCGCTAAGTCTATGGCATCGGGGATATAGGACACCGAGGGATAGGTCTTCACCGCCATAACCGAGTTGGACGTCGGCGTGACCGGATAGACCACTCCGGAAAATCCGCTGCTTATCATCGACTGAAAAACCAGCTGGCCGATGGATCCTGCCCTGTTTGAAGCACCTATGACTGCAACCGATCTGGGGCTGAGTATATGCCGAAGAGAGTTAATCGTGGCGAGAAGTGCCCTCTCCTCTTTCTTCTTCATTACCTCAGGTGTCTTGGTCAGCGGGAAGCTCACATGGTCCACTTCGCCTATGTTCTTCTTTTTCATGTGGAACCCGTAACCCTTAAACACGGACATCATGATAGTGTTTTCGGGCAACACAAATGCCTCAAACGTATCGATACCATTCTTCCTGGCCACTATTGCCAGCCATTCTATGAGCTTTGTACCGATACCCTTTTCCTGATACACATCGTCTATGATAAAGCTTACCTCTGCGGTGGTCTCTGACGGCGTGCGACTATAGCGGCCCACAGCTACAATCTTCCTCTCACCTTCCTCTATCGCTTCCGCGACAAAAGCAAAGCTATCCACATAGTCAACGGTGCAAAACCGGAGCGCATCTTCGGAACCCATGCGTCTCGCCGGTCCGTGTAATCGAAGATACTTTGCTCTGTCGCTTAATCTGTCGAAAAATAGAAGCCAGTTTTCCGCGTCTTCTTTCTTGATCGGTCTGAAAAGAATAGCCGATCCATCCTTTAGAATCACTTGGCTTTCGTACTGTGAAGGATATTTGATGGTCGTGCTGCTTGACATGGCTCACTCCTTAATTATTGTTCTCTTCTTGCGTTCTCTCCCGGGAAAGCACCCGATTTTCCCTACTTCTCGCCTCGGTATATCAGACGTGCCCTATACAACCGGTTCCATAAAACGACCTCACAAGGCAAGATTCTTGTGAACCGAACGAAGAACACTTTTGCAAATCGCCAGGTCCTTTTCATCAATTCCCTCTTCGGCACGCCTGTCGATCTTCTGGACCATGACTGTCGCCCTCGCCATGATCTCGTTTCCTTTCCGCGTGAGAAAGATGCTTTTTTCCCGCGCATCTTCCTGATTAGGTTCTCTCTCAATCATTCCCAACGCTTCTAAAGGTGCCGTCAACCTTGCTATGGTGGTCTTATCTTTGAAGAGTTTTCGGGCCAGGTCCTTTTGAGACTGACCATTCTTATCCCAGAGATGGATGAGAATTGGCCACTGTTCAACCGTTATCTCCAGTTCTTGTTCAGACAACTCGCGATTCATATGCTTCCACATGGCGCGATAGAAGCGGGCGCAAAGATGGGCAATGGAGTCATCGAGGGAATATGTTTTTGATCGGTCCTTCATTAGTTGTAATATACAACTAATGTTCTCAAAAGTCAAGCAAATATCATGAAAGCGGATACCTTTTTAGAGAAGATATCCTTTTCAGGACAGGTACCTTGTCCGGCCTTTGAGAGGCAGGCTGACTTTCGAGACGCCGTAAGAGGCAAACTTCACGCTGAACCCAAATTTCTTGCATAGGCCAAGCATCTTCTCATTTCCGCTCAACACGGAACCATAAATCTCGTCCAGCTGCTTGTCCTGGCCTATGCCGATGAGAATGTCGATCAATTTTGCCCCTAATCCCATCCGCTGGTAATCGTCATGCACAAGAACGGCGAACTCAGCCTTTCCTGAGTCGGGCTCCATGACGAGCCTCGCTCCGCCGATCATTTTGCGTTTTCCTTCATGGCTGATCTCTGCGAGAATGGCTATCTCGCGATCATAGTCAATATTACAAGATCGTATGAGGAGGTGGTGGGTTATTTCCGGAGGACTAAAAAACCTGTCCCGCAGCGTTTGCTTCGACAGGGTGGCGAACATCTCTCGGCTCATTGGTTCGTCTTCTGGCCGCACTGGTCTCAAAAGAACCTCGGTTCCGCTAGGCAGGTTCCATGTGGTCACGTACCGGGATGGGTAAGGGGTTATTACGAGATGAGGATACGAAGAAGAATCATCATAGTCACTGGCAAGAAGAACCTTCACTTCCTGGGCAAGTACATCTGACGGAGAAACGGACAAGACAAGTGCTAAGCTATCTATTTCGGCGAAATCAATCACGACGTTTGAAAAACTGATCAATATATCTTCAAGGTTCGTGGGTATCCCCTGTCCGCCACCAGCATCACTCAGAATGGCATAAACCTTTGTCTCTTCCAACAGACGTTTGGCAAGAGTCCGGTTGAGCGGTGGCAGACCCATCGACACGTTGAAAGCTCCTCCTGCTTTTTCACTCAAGACCAATATCGTGCGGAACTCGGGGTCCCGTCTCGATTCCACTTTCAGCCAATAGCCTTCCGGGACCGCTTTTTTCCAAAGGACCATTTCTGCATGTTCTCTGTCCAAGGATCCATCCCGATCAAACCTATTGAGCGTCTCCAACCAGGTCTTGCTCACCTGATCTTCAGACGTGAGAAGAGCCGGTACCTCATCTCCGTTTCCCCGAAGGTCGCGCATCCCGAACAATACAGGAAACCCAAATTCTTGGGCTTTCTTCAGAATCTCTTGGCCATCTGACACGACAGTCGTGTTCACGGTCCGGATTTGATAATTTTTCAAGAGGTCGAGCGAGTGGGCCGTACCAAGAATCCGTCTTCGCTTTATAATGGTGTCGCGTACCGCCTTCTTCAGGTAATTCTTAAGCGGGGCCCCGGCATGATCCACCTCGACGGGCGTCTCGTATAGGAGATTGATGTTTCTCCGATACCCGTACATATAGAGGTAGGTCTTCACCGCCTCTTCAGGTGTTGCGTAGGCGGGTACATTATTCTGCAGAAGTATGCGGCGGCCCTCGGCGGCGCGGTCGCCTCCTATCCAGGTTACAATGATTGGCTTCACGGCCTTCCGAGATATTTCTATAAGAGCCTGGGCAAGCCCCATAGCATCAACGGCAGCCCGCGGTGTATAGATCACAAGAACGCCGTCCACTCCCTCATCACTGAGGCAGGCCTTGACAGTGCCTATATAACGACCGGTCACTGAGTCACTCATGATTTCGATCGGGTTATCTCTGCCCCATCGCTCGGGCAGATAAAGATCGGGTTCGTCCGTTTTGCCGGCAGATATCATCGCGAGCTTTCCTCCAAGCCCGGTTAACGTATCGGTTGCTATAATCCCAACGTCACCGGCATCTGTCACGATGGCCAGTCTCCGGCCTGTGGGCAGTCGGCGCGAATCGAGCACCTTCGCCATGTTGAAGAGGTCCGACATCTCAGAAACCCTCACCACACCAACTCTTTTGAAAACCATGTCGTATACATGGTCTTCTCCTATCTGCCGTCCTGTGCGCTCCGCGGCTACGCGGGCGCCGATCTCGGACCGGCCTGGCTTGAGCGCGATGATAGGCTTATTCAAAGAGAAAGCTCGGGCCGCGCTGATGAACCGTCTTGCATCGCCCACGCTCTCCATGTAAATCATGATACTTCTAGTTTCGTAGTCATAGTTGAGAAAGTCTATGAGATCACCGTATCCAACGTCTATCATGGAACCGAGGGATGCAAACATGCTAAAACCCACGCCCATGGTGCCGCCCCAGTCGAGTATGGCGTCGCCCAAGGCCGGCGATATAAGGGCTATATTGCCGCGCTTCGGATCGGTGCTAAGGAAGGTAGCGTTGAGACCGATGGAAGGAAGGATCACCCCCAGACAGTTAGGACCAATAACCCTTATTCCGTACTTTTTGCGCACTTCAATGATTTGCCGTTCCAGCATCTTTCCCTGTGGATCTGTCCCTCTAAAGCCTGAGGATAAGATAATAGCGCCCGCCACGCCTGTTTTTCCACACTCTTCAATGATAGCAGGGACCGCTAACGCGGGTGCAGCGATGACAGCGAGGCTGACTTGGGAGGGTACCTCCGCGATAGATGGAAAACACGGAATCCCCAGAATGGTTCTTCTTTTGGGATTTACGGGATACAGCGGACGGTCCTTAACCCGAAGAAGGTTGGTCAACACCGACCTACCGATGGACTTCTCTTTTTCGGTCGCACCTATAAGGGCCACCGACCGAGGATTCAACATGTCTTTGAGGCTGCCCATGAATCTCCTCTTTCTTTGCGGGGGAGATTACCTACCGAACAATGCTTTCAACTAGTATGTTACTACTTCGTTGTGAAGACTGCAAAGGGTGCCTTTCCTTGGCGCGAAACCGGCGGTCAGAGGGGGTTGTAGGTGCAAGTTTTCCGCTACGTTGATCCTATCTCTCCGAAATGAGGTCCTTCATGAACCCTACTTGATGAATGTGCCCTTCCGATATTCGTCGAAGGCCATCTCCAATTCATCCTGTGTGTTCATCACTATGGGCCCGTACCAGGCTACAGGCTCGCCTATGGGTTTTCCCGATATGAGGAGGAAACGCACACTCCGCTCTTCGGTGGAGACCGTCACCTGCTCGCCTCGGTCGCAAAGCACGAGACCTGCATCGCCGATCAAGGGCCTTCTTTCCATGTCGAAGTAGTTTGCCCCTTCCATCTCGTAAGTGAACGGGTCTTTTTCGCGGCAAAACATAGCCTCTCCCTGTATCACATAAGCGAATACGGTGTGGCCCTGCTTGGTGGGATGGGTAAACTCAGAATGAGCGGGGATTGTCACGTCGAGATATTCCGGGTCCGTGACAATATCGGTAACCGGTCCTCGTGTGGTGCCCACCTTCCCGGAGATTACCCGGATCCTCACGCCTTTTCCCACAGATATCTCCGGTATCTGGCTTGTCACGAGCCCCCGATAACGAGGGCCCATCATCTTGTGGGACGCGGGCAGATTGGCCCAAAGCTGAAAGCCACCCATCCTGCCGGATTCGTCCCCTTTGGGCATTTCCTGATGGATGATGCCGCTACCAGCCGTCATCCACTGGACGTCTCCGCTCCCGATGGCCCCTTTGTTTCCCATGCTGTCCCCGTGTTCCACGTTGCCCTTTAGCACGTAGGTGATAGTCTCAATTCCGCGGTGGGGATGCCAGGGAAAACCTTTGAGATAATGCTGCGGATCATTGTTACGAAAGTCGTCAAGAAGCAGAAAGGGGTCAAACATGGGCACCTCACCGGCACCGAAGGCCCTTCTCAGATGGACCCCCGCCCCTTCGATCGTGGGCTTGCTTCTCATAACCTTTTTTATCTTCCTGTCTCTTACCATCTCCACCCTCCACACACATGGGCCGATGTCGCGCAGATTATGATCGCCACGTTTGAGTCGCCGTGGTGCGAGCATTCATAAGCCCGATAGGCCCTTCTTGAAACATAAGTCCTATTCGGTAGATAGGCAATAACCCATACAGCCGTAGAAATCACAGCCAGCCGTTGCGTGAGGGGAATTACCCTCGCCTGGGTACTTTCCACAGAATACTCTCAGTGCTTATGCTTAAACATGCGAAGGGACGCATGACGAAATAAGATGTAAGGAGGGACAAATCATGGCTACTTCGACAGGTATCGAGCTCGCTCAAAGCATCCGTCTAAAGATAGAAGACCTGAAGAAGGTGTGCGCCGGGGTCGACGAGAACATGGCCTCTCGAGCGCCCGTCGAGCGGTGGTCACCCAAAGAAATCCTTTCCCACCTCTTGGGACCGGAGGGCACGGGTCGACTGGCTATTTTCCAGGCCTTCCTCACCGCAGAGACTCCAACGATCACAATGCATACGGCAAACCCGTTTTTCTCAGAGAAGCGTGCCAAAATGACCTTCGCACAGATCCTGTCGGAAGTTGAAAGGGAGTATGAGGACATTGCCAGATTTGCCGAAGGCTTGTCCCCGGAGCAACTCGACCGAAAAGCCCATATCCCTGCGCTCAAAGAATCTCCCCTGGGGGAATATCCCACGTTAGGCGCGTTTTTGGCCGGTGTGGGTGGCTATCACGTTCAATTCCACGTTGATCATATGCGTGAAATCCTGCAGGCCCTGGGCGCGCCGGCAAAGTAGCATGAGATCGTGTCTCTTACAAACTTACGCATCGGACCTTTAGGCTTTACCACTGTCCGGGGCGCAAACAGGTAGACGATAAAGGGGTGAAAGACCCGTCCTGTCTGAGAAAACCTGTAAAGCAACTTGAAAAAAGGAGATTGCTACGACATGGGAAAGACGCTCTGGAAAGGATTGATTCGATTGGGGGGCCTCGATGTACCGGTAAAGCTTCATATGGCGGTGAAGGAGGAGCGAATCCAGTTTCATCTTCTTCACCGGCGCGATCACGTGAGACTCAAACAGCAGATGGTTTGCATGTACGAAAAGGTTCCTGTTCCGCCGGAAGAAGAGATCCGGGGGTTTGAGCTGAAGGATGGGGAATATGTACTCGTGGACCCTGAGGAACTGGAACAAACCGGGAAAGCGGAAAGCCGGACAATTCAGATACGTGAATTCGTGAGGGCGGGCGCCATCGATCCTATTTTCTTCGACCGTGTCTATTATCTGGAGCCAGAGCCTCCTTCCAAGCGATATCTCACGCTGGCGAGCGTTTTGACAGAGATGGGTGTGCAAGGAATATGCACCTTTGCCATGAGGAAACGGGCTTATGTAGCGGCCCTGCAGGCGGGCGGGATCATGCTCCGGTTGCACATCCTGCGGTACGCCGATGAAGTCATCCCTGTGTCCTCTCTCGAATTGCCGGATGTGACCCTGTCCGAAAAAGAATTGAAGATCGGGATCGATCTGATCAATCATCTAGCCGGTCCTTTTCAGCCGGAAAAATTCGTGAATGAACATGAGAAGAAGCTGCAGGATTTGATCGACAAAAAAGCTCGAGGGGAGAAAATCGCAATCTTGAGACCGAAGCGTGTGAGACCCACGCCCTCAGACAAGCTGCTTGAAACCCTTGAGGCAAGCTTGAAGAGGGTCGCATAAATGAAAGAGCGTTCGTCCAAAAGGATTCCATCCGTATCGTCTGAGAACACCTCTGACGAGCCCGCGCTGCACACTATATGGAGCGGAACCATCAGTTTCAGTCTCGTCGCTATTCCGGTACAACTCGTCAAGGCCGTTAAGCCCGGCCGCGTGCTTTTTAGAATGCTTCACGGCAAGGATTACTCCCCGCTCTCAAGGAGGATGTATTGCCCGCGGGAGAACAAGATAGTGCACCCGCACGAGATCGTAAGAGGCTACGAGATTGGACCCGATGCCTACATAGTGGTGACCGATGAAGAGCTGGAGTCCTTAACGCCCGAGAGAAGTCGTACGATCGAGATTATAGAATTCGTCGACGTAGAAGACGTGGACACGATCTACTATGATCATCCCTACTATGTTGTCCCTCTCAAGGGGGGTGAAAAAGCGTACCAGCTTCTCGCCCGGGTGATGAGCCGCACAGGCAAAGCAGGGCTCGCCAAGTTCGTGTTAGCAGAGCGTGAGTATGTCGTGGCCGTAAAAAGTGTTGGAGGAGCACTGGCCCTTTCCACCCTTCATTACAGCCAGGAGATACTCTTAAGCGATGACATCGCGCCCAGGCATGAAAAGATTGGTTCAGAGGAAAAGGGCCGCATGAAGAAGATCGTTAAGGAAATGGTCTCCGATTTCAATCCAAAAATGTACGCCGACGAGCGACGAAACAAGATCTTAAAGCTTCTGGAGAAAAAAGCCAAGAAAGGCCTTACTGTAGAGGCACCACAAATGGCAGAGGCAGAGGGGGGAGGTGGACCTTGTCAGGGTACTGGAGGAGAGCATGCGCAAGGTGAAGGGACACCGGTGAAAAAAATCGTTGCCGAGGTGTCAGGAAAGAAGCTTTCCCTGTCCAATCTCGAAAAGGACCTCTATCCTTCCTATGGCTTTACCAAGGCCCACGTATTGGAATACTACCGCCGGATCGCCCCCTTCATTTTGCCGCATCTGAAGAATCGGGCGCTGACGCTCAAGCGCTATCCGGACGGTGTGGATGGGAAATTCTTCTTTGAGAAGCGCTGCCCTGCCCATCGTCCGTCCTGGGTAGCTACAGCGAAGGTTCAGGATCAAGGGGAGAAGATGACCGTCTGCCTTGCCAACGATCCAGGCACGCTCCTGTGGGTAGAGAACCTCGCGTCTCTCGAACTGCATGTACCGCTCGCGCGGGCGTTCTCCCCCATGGCCCCCGATTACGTGGTCTTTGATCTTGATCCGGGGGAAGGAGCCGGTCAGCTTGACTGCGCTCGAGTGGCACTCATTATCCGGGACCTGCTCTCAGAATTGGGGCTTGCCTGCCACGTAAAGACCTCCGGCAAGAAGGGTCTCCACGTGTACGTCCCCCTTAACCGCAAGGAGGCCACCTTCGGTCAGACCGCAAGTTTCTCCAAGGCCACGGCAGAAGCCCTGCAGCGCTCTTATCCTGATATGGTCACTTCCAAAATCGCCAAAGAACATCGAAAGAAAAAGGTTTTCATCAACTGGTCCCAGAATCACGCCTCTAAGACCATGGTGTGCGTCTATTCCCTCCGGGCCCGTGAAAGACCATTGGTTTCGTTTCCTCTTACCTGGGAAGAGCTGCAAGAATCACTCACCCGGGATGATCCGAACAAATTGAAGGTCTTACATTCCGAGGCGGTGATGAGACTCGAAGAATCGGGTGATTCTTTCGGCGAGGTGCTCGCCCGTAAACAGACCCTCCCCTATCTGTGACATGAGATTGAAGGACTATATATCGAGACGGAAATTCGAGAGCACACCCGAACCCGGACCGGCCTTAGGCCGCTACGCAAGCCTTGAGAGAGCGCCTAGACTGACTTTTGTT